>CAJUJZ010000066.1 GCA_910586745.1 uncultured Mucispirillum sp.
GGGAAAATTACCTTAATACTTTTTAAAATAATTGTCAAGAACTTTTTTACAGTTACTCAAAACTTTTTTTCTTAAGCTCTTTTTTACAAACATCTTATCGTCTCAAGGGAGTGTATTTATAGCAAATGAATCTTATATTGTCAACAAAAAATTTTATTTTTTTAAAAAAAAATTTTATTTCTAATTTATCAATACTTTAAAAGTATATACAATTTATTTTATGATATAATTTATTTATATCATTTATTGATATAGTATAATTAATTAACATTACTAATTAAATACAAGCATAAAACAAAGTAAATATTTATACAAAAAAAGGTGCAGTTATTTTCTACACCTTAAATTTAAAATATTTTATTTAACAGATTAAAATTATACTAATTTTTTAATCGCTGTTTTTCTATCCATATTTAAGTATAATACTGGTGGAATATCAATCATAGTATAGCAGCCAGCACTTAATCTTGTAGCTGCTCTTGCACATGATACCATAATTTGAGAAGTAAGAGCTGGGTTATTGATTTCCATTTTAAAAGTCATTCTTTGGTTATCTGTTAAGCCTGATGCACCCTGTCTTTCCATTAATACACCATGAGAAGAATCACATACCATTGCAAGTTCTTCTGAATTTGCAACAGCTTTAACATCAAGCGGGTCATGAGCAAAATAGTCATCAGCTGCAAGGCGTTTTTTTGCTTCTTCTAAAGATATACCGTCTTCTAATACAACATAAACAAGCCTTGAATGTCTGCCGCCGCCCATAGGGATAGTAATAGAAACAGCATCTTTAATTCCTTCTACTGCTCTTGCTGCTGCAGAATGTCCCATACTTCTTCCTCTGCCAAAGTTTGTAAAAGTAACACCAACTGGCATCATCGCTTCAAGCATAGCTCTCATAACAGAGTCACTGCCTGGGTCCCAGCCTGCTGCTGTAACAGATACAGCATTATTCTCTTTTGCAACTTTTTCTAATTTTTCAACAATTTCTGGAATTTCTGTATGTATATCAAAACTATCAACAGTATGTATACCATATTTTAAATATAGAGAATCATCATCAAAAGCATGGCGAGATGGAGTAGCTATTAAACATACATCTGGTTTGCCTTTAGCTTTTATTAAATCTTCAATAGAAGAAAATTCATCAACTTCTCTTAAATCTACTTTATTTTTACCAATAGATGACGGTCTGCGAACAACACCAACACATTCCATATCTGATGCAGCTTCTATTGCTTCAATAGAATATTTGCCAATATTACCAAGACCATGAACACATACTTTAATTTTACTCATCATTTTCACCTTTTATTATTTTTTCAGTTACAATATGCAAGCAAAACATATTTTCTTATTTTTTTCAACTTTTTTTATCATAATATAAGGTAAAATGCAAGTTATAATATTCTGCTTCACCCCTTTTTTTTAAAACTATAATTAAAAATGATGATTTATAATAACATTAGTAATTATTATTTTATTAAACAATATGTATTTGTAGTATATTTTAAACTGTTTATCCGATGCACATCTCACAAAGCAAAATTTTCATTATTTCATTCCTTATACTCCAATTCCTTAAACATTCGCTGCTGCAACTCACTTCGTTCAGACAAGCACTCAGCAAATCGTTTCACAAAAACGGCTCATAAGAAATTAAGTTGCAAAGAGAATGAAATAACATTGGAGCATTCTTCTAAAATCAGATATTAAAACATATTAATATATACTAATTTTTAAGGTATATTTTTAATGCTAGTAAGTATTTTATTTAATTATTATATAGTTATAAGCATTATTGCAAAAAATTGGGATAAGGTAGATAGTATATTACACATTACAAAATTATATTGACTTTAATTAATTAATCAGTTAATTAATTAATGTAAATTGGAAGATATAATGAAAAAACATACATCTGGCAGACCAGCAGGAAATAATAAAAACATAAAACATGATTTACTGATTTCAGCCATTAAACTTTTCTCTGATAATGATTTTAATTCTGTTTCTTTAAAAGATATTGCTAAAAGCTGCAGCACAACAAGTGCTATGGTGCATTACTACTTTGGGTCAAAAGAAAAGATGATAAATAATATTGCTGCAAATTTTCTTGTTCCTATATTTAAAGAAATATTACAGTCTGCACTTGATAAAGATAATCCACTTGATATGGTGGAAAATGTTGTGGACAGAGTTACTGTTTTAGCTATGAAGCATCCATACATTGCAAAAATGTGGAGCAAAAATTTTCTGCACCATGAAAGTAATCTTGCAAAACATATTCTACCTTATATTCCATTTGATAAACTTGCTATTTTTACTAAAAAAATTATAAAGGGGCAGAAAGATGGTATAATTAATAAAGATTTACTGCCAAAACTTGTGTACCCTGCTATTGTAAGCAATATATTTATCACTATTAATGCGTTTGATTTTATGCTTGATAATACAAACAATGAAGAAAAAATTAAACATATAAAATCATTTATTTTAAAAGGTATTAAAAATGAATAAACTGTTACTTGCTTTTACCCTTATTATACTTAATGCAGGCACTATTTTTGCTCAAATATCATTAGAAGAATGTTATGGTTTAGCAAAAAATAATTATCCACAGATTAAAAAAGCTGATTTAATCACAAAAACAAGAGATTACAGCATTACTAATGCCAATATGGGCTATATTCCAAAAGTGCTTTTTTCAGCAAAAGCAAGTTATCAGTCTGATGTTACAAAAATGCCTTTTGATGATTTGCCAATATTATCTAATGTAGATATACCTGTTTTGCCAAAAGACCAGTATAAAATATCTGTAGATATTGTGCAGCCAATATGGGATGGCGGGAAAATTGAAGCAGAAAAAGAAAATATAAAAGCAAAATCAAAAAGCGAAGAAAGCTCTCTTGAAGTGCAGCTTTATAATTTAAAATACAGGGTAAACCAGCTTTTTTTCAGTATACTTTTACTAGATGAGCAGCTTAGTCAGAATGATTTATATGCTCAGGATTTAGAGAGGACATATAACATAGTAAAGCAGAGTGTAAAAAATGGTGTTGCAAATTCGTCTGATTTAGATGCTGTTGCTTTAGAGCAAGTCAAAACAAAGCAGAATAAGGTAACAATAGAGGCAGTTAAAGAAAGCTATACTAATGCTCTTGAAATATTAACAGGTACAAATATTGATAACGGACTGATAAAACCTGAATATATTGAAATTACTGACTACACTGTAGAAAGACCTGAGCTTACTTATTTCAGCGATAAAGTAGATATTTTAGAAACCAGCAAAAAAAATATAAATGCATCATATATGCCAACATTTGATTTATTCTTCTCAGCAGGATATGGCAGACCTGGACTTGATATGTTAGATGAAAGCTTTCAACCATATTATATTGCAGGAATTAAAATAAACTGGACTATTGCAGGGTTTTATACAGGTGAAAGAAACAAAAAAATTATAGAATTGAATAAAAAATCATTAGAGCTTGAAAAACAAACTTTTTTATTTAATACAAATATTGATATTCAAAACCAGCAGGCAAAAATTGAACAGATTAAAGACACTATGTCTTATGATGATGAAATTATAAAACTTAGGACAAACATAACTACATCATCTGAAATAAAAATGCAACAAGGAACCATAACTGTTAATGACTATATGCGGGAAGTAACTGCTGAAAATCTTGCAAAACAAGTGAAAATACTCCATGAAATAGAGCTTTTGCAGGCAGTATATGAAATGAAAAATATAATTAATCAATAAAAAAGGAGAGATTATGCGTCAAATTGCTTTGTTAATATTTTTAGTATTTATTGCAGGCTGCAGCAAAGAAAATAATACAAGCCATGCCTCAGGTGTATTTGAATCAGAAGATGTAATTGTTTCTGCACTTGCTGCTGGAGAAATTACAAAGTTTGATGTGGAAGAAGGCTTAGAACTGCAAAAGGATACAGTAGTAGGCAATATTGATAACAAACAGTTGCAGCTTAAAAAATTACAGCTACAGAATGCAATATATTCTGCAAAAACTAAGCTTATTAATATTGATACTCAGATTGCACCAATTGATGAAGAAATCATAAAATATAAAAAAGAAGTAACCCGTTTTACAAGCCTTGTAAAGTCTAATGCTGCTAACCAGAAACAGCTTGATGATGTAAAAGCCGCATACACTGCAGCACAGAAAAAACGCTCTGCCACTCTTGATACAATGCAGCTGAATAATAAAGCAGTGGAAAATGAAATAAATGGCTTAAAAATTCAGATTGCTCAGATTGAAGATAATATCCAGAAATCATATATTAAAGCACCTATAAATGGTGTTGTACTTACAAAATATGCTAGTGCTTATGAATTTGTCCAAACAGGCAAGCCGCTTTTTAAAATAGCAGATGTTTCAACCCTTATTCTGCGGGCCTATGTTACTGCTGATATTTTAACTCAGGTAAAACTTGGCGATACTGCAGAAATTATGGCAGATTTTGGCAAAAAAAGTATGAAAAAGTATACTGGAAACATTATATGGATTTCTGATAAGGCAGAATTTACTCCAAAAACTATTCCTACAAGAGATGAACGCTCAAACCTTGTATATGCTGTAAAAATACAAGTGAAAAATGACGGATACCTTAGAAAAGGAATGTACGGGGAAGTAATATTTAATAATATTACTGCAGAATAAATATGGTAAAAGTAGAAAATATTTCAAAAGCATTTAAAAAAGTGCAGGCTTTAAATAATGTATCGTTCCATGCAGAAAAGGGAGAGCTTTTTGGAATAATTGGTCCTGATGGTGCTGGCAAAACCACCCTTTTTCGCATAATGACTACTTTAACTATTCCAGATAATGGCACTGTGCTTATTAATAACAGAAGTATTTTTACAGACTATATGGAAATAAGGAAAAATATTGGCTATATGCCCGGCAGATTTGCTCTTTATCAGGATTTAACAGTGGAAGAAAATCTTAACTTTTTTGCTTCTGTTTTTAATACAACAATAGAGGAAAATTACCATTTAGTAAAAGGCATATACAGCCATATTGCTCCATTTAAAACAAGAAAGGCTGGTAAACTTTCTGGAGGTATGAAACAGAAACTTGCTTTAAGCTGTGCATTAATTCATAAGCCTGAAGTGCTTTTTTTAGATGAGCCTACAACAGGCGTAGACCCAGTATCAAGAAAAGAATTCTGGGATATGCTTTATGAGCTTAAAAATATGGGTATAACTATTATAGTTTCTACACCATATATGGATGAAGCATCCAGATGCGACAGAATTGCACTTATTAAAAATGGTACTTTTATAGATGTAGATACACCTGAAAATATAATAAATAATTTTAATCAGACATTAATAGCTCTAAAAGCTGATAATATGCGGCAGCTTTTAAAAGATGTTAGAAAATGCAGCCAAATCAAAAGTGCATTTGCCTTTGGTGCTGAAATTCATGCAGTCATAGATAATAATGACAGCATAAATGATATAAATAATCAGCTTAAAAATTTAAATCATACAAATATAGAAATATACAGGATAGAGCCTGCTATTGAGGATTGTTATATATGGAGCAGGTAATAGTTACAAATAATCTTACGAAAAAATTCGGCTCTTTTACTGCTGTAGATAATATCAGCTTTTATGTGGAAAAAGGTGAAATATTTGGCTTTCTTGGTGCAAATGGTGCTGGCAAAACTACTGCTATGCGTATGCTCTGCGGGCTTTCAAAGCCTACTTCTGGAAGCGGCAGTGTGGCAGGTTATGACATATCAAAAGAATATGAAAAAATAAAAAAAAGTATAGGATATATGAGCCAGAAATTTTCTCTTTATGAAGATTTGACAGTAGCAGAAAATATAAAACTTTTTGCTGGAATTTATGGTATGCCCTTAAAGAAAATTAAAGAAAAATCTGCTCAGATTCTTGAAAGACTTGAATTAATTGACAGAAAAGATACTCTTGTAAAATATATTCCTACTGGCTGGAAACAAAAGCTTGCATTTTCTGCAGCAGTTTTCCATGAACCAAAAATAGTTTTTCTTGATGAGCCAACAGGTGGGGTAGACCCGGAAGCTAGAAGACAGTTCTGGGAAATGATATATGAAGCAGCAGATAATGGTATTACTATATTTGTAACAACTCACTATATGGATGAAGCAGAATACTGTGACAGAATATCTATTATGGTGCAGGGCAAAATTGCTGCCATTGCTGCTCCAAAAGATATAAAAAAAGAATACAATGCAGCAACTATGGATGAAGTATTCAGGAAATTAGTTGCAGGCACTTTTAATCAGGAATAAATATGAAACAGCTTTTATCGTTTGTAAACAAAGAAGTGCTTCATATAATAAGAGATAAAAGAACAATATTAATACTTCTTATTATGCCTGTTGTGCAGATTATGCTTTTTGGATTTGCCATGACTTTAGAAGTAAAAAATATTCGTGTAGCAGTATCTTACCAATATGGTGATGAGTTAGCAGAAAAAATTACTTCCCGCATTAATGCCAGTGAGTATTTTGATATTGTAAAAACATTAAATAATCCTCTAAATATTTCTTCTATTTTTAAACGAGAAAAAATTGATACTATAATTGTTTTTAGTGATGGTTTTTCAAATGAAATATATAAAGAAGGCACTTCATCTATACAGATAATCAATGACGCATCAGACCCAAACCAGGCAAGCACTGTTACAAGCTATATCACAGCAATTATTTCATCATTTCAAAACGAAATAGCTGGTGCAGCCACTCCTGTCCGTATTAATGCTGAACTTAAAATGCTTTATAACCCAGAACTAAAAGGCTCATATAACTTTGTGCCTGGAGTTATGGCGTTAGTGCTTACATTAATATGTGCTATGATGACATCTATTTCAATAGTAAGAGAAAAAGAGTTTGGCACAATGGAACTTTTACTCGTTTCTCCAATTAAACCTGCTTATATAATAATTTCTAAAATTGTGCCTTATTTTATTATATCTACAATAAATCTGCTGACTATTATTGTTTTAGCTGTAGTGCTTCTTGATATGCCTGTAAGGGGAAGTTTTATGCTGCTTATGGGGGTATCATTTTTATTTATATTTGTTTCACTGACTGTTGGTATATTTATATCTTCCCTTGTGGCAAATCAGGCCGCTGCTATGCTTATAGCTGGTATGGGTATGATGATGCCAGTTATGCTGCTTTCCGGTATGCTTTTTCCACTGGACAGTATGCCTAAATTTTTACAGGTGATTGCAGATTTTGTGCCTGCTTCCTGGTACTTTACAGCAGTTAAAAAAATAATGATAGAAGGTCAGGGATTTATGAATATTACTAAAGAAATCATTATATTAACTATTATGCTTGCTGTTTTAGTTATTGCAAGTATTAAAAAATTTAAAGTGCGGTTAGGGTAATATTATGCTGAAATTTCTACTGGAAAAAGAATTTAAACAATTTATGCGAAACCCTGTTATGCCAAGAATGGTATTAATTATGCCACTTGTTATGATGATAGTTTTCCCGCTTGCTACAAACAGGCAGGTGCAGGATATTACAATATCTATTGTTGATAATGATAAAAGCCAGTATTCTATGGAACTTATTAATAAAATCACATCATCAGGATATTTTATTCTTACAGATTACAGCAGTAACTACAGTAATGCTTTAAAAAGTGTAGAAAAAGGCAATTCTTATATTATACTTGAAATAGAAAAAGATTTTGAAAAAAATATTGTAAAAGAAGGCTCTGCAAATGTTATAATTTCAGCAAATGCTGTAGATATTTTTAAAGGAAGTGTAGGAGCAAGCTACCTTTCAAATATTATATATGATTATTCCCTTGAGCTGCAGGAAAATTCAGCTTTCATTAATATACAACCTGCTATTAATATTATCCCACTTAATGAATTTAATCAAACATTAAACTATAAAAACTTTATGATACCTGCTATTATGGTTATGCTTGTAACAATGATTACATGCTTTCTGCCTACATTAAATATTGTAAGCGAAAAAGAAAAAGGCACTATGGAGCAGATAAATGTAACACCTGTTAATAAGTTTATATTTATCCTTTCTAAACTTATACCATATCTTATTATGGGTATCATAGTTTTTACAATATGTATTATTATCACTAAATTTCTATATCATCTTGATACAAAAGGCGGTATTTTATCATTATACATTTTTACATTAGTGTATGTATTTGTTTCTTCTGGACTTGGACTTATTATATCAAACTATTCCTACTCTATGCAGCAGGCAATGTTTGTTATGTTTTTCTTTGTTATGATATTATTTTTTATGAGCAACCTTTTTACACCAGTTGCTTATATGCCTGAATGGGGGCAGTGGATTGCCGCATTTAACCCTCTTAAATATTATGGTCATGCAATTAGAAGCATATATTTAAAAGGTGCTGTTCTTTCTGATATGTACAGAGAACTTATAATTTTAGGAATATTTGCTGTAGTATTAAATATACTTGCTGTAATAAGTTACAAAAAAAATGAGTAGCAGTATAAAAACTGCCACTATTTATGCTATTTTGTTAAATCTTTTGCTGCCTTATCAATATCTTTTACTACATCTTCTGCAGCATTTCCAACTTTTTCTGCTGCCTTTTCTAAATCACTCTTTTCCTTACATCCTGCAATAAATGTAAATATAAATAATAAAGTTAACATCATTACAATATATTTTTTCATAGTTATACCCTCTTTTATTTATTAAGCGACTTTATTTCGTCCGCAAATTTTTTTGTGGAATCTACAAGAGTTTTTTCTATATTATTAAAAAAATCATTAACTACTTTATCAGTTTTTTCTTCCTGTGACATAGTTTTATTATCACTTTTTGCATTTTCTGCATAAACTGAGCCTGCAGATGCCATAATACTTACTAACATAATTACTACAATTTTTCTCATAATGCACCTATTTATTTAATTGTTCCTGTATCTCTTTTTCAGCCTTTTCTAAAGATTCTTTTACTGCTTTATCTGCCTGTTCTAATGATTCTTTTACTACCTGTTCTGCCTGAGTTGCTGCTTTATCAACAAGTTCTTCAACTGAAACACCAGCTATATGAAAATATATTGTTCTTGCAATAAATGCTGCTATAAAAACAAATGCTAAAGTAATTATAATTTTTACTAATTTACCCATTATCAGCCTCAAGTTTATCTAAATCTTCTTGAAAATTAATATTAGTAAACATTCTGCTTTTAAAGCCTGCAGCAAAAATATCTTCTTCGCTTACATACTTTATATTAAATCTTTCAAGACATTTTATAAGTTTATAGTTTTTATTGTTATAATCATCCTGCATTGAAAGTAATACTTCTCTTTTATAAAAACTCATTAATGTATAGCTTTTTCCATTTATTACAGGCATTACACCGTCACAGTTTTTAAAATATCCGTATAAAAATCTTACAAAATCACTGCTTATAAGCGGTGCATCTGCCGAAACTGTAAATATATCATCATACTTTGCAGCCTTAGCTGCCTTTATTAAGCCGCTCATAGGGCATATTTCTTCTAAATCGTCATGCAGATACTGCACATTTTCTAAAAATGGCTGATATTTTTCAGCATTTTTTGATATGTGCATAACATCACTGCTGATGACTAAACCTGTTTCAAGACTATATATATATAAAGGTTTTCCTTTATATAATACTTTCGTTTTATCACTGCCAAAACGCTTAGCTTTGCCGCCACTTAACACTGCATATGATATATTATTCATTAACCTAGCACCTGCTCTGCATTAAATACATAAGCATAAAGCTCTGTGCCTGCTTTTACTGTTCCAACCATTTCATTTGTAAATTTTGCATAAGCATTAGCAGAAACAAGAGACTCTATAATATGAGAATCCTGAGTAGTAAATGGATATGCTTTCATTACTCCATTTTCTATTTTTACCTGCACTCTGTCAAACTGCACTCTGCCTTTTTTCTTAACAACATCTTCTGCTAAAATAACTTTTACAGGTTTATTTCTATATTCTTTTAAGCCCATCATCTTTAAAAGTGCAGGCTTTGTATAATAAAAATTACAAAACACAGCACTAACAGGGTTACCAGGGCATGCAAAAACAGGGGTACTGCCTATAAATCCAAAAGCCATGTGCTGGCCTGGTTTCTGATTAATTTTATTAAAATGCCACTTTATACCAAGCTGGTCTGCAATTAAATTCATATAGTCAAAATCCCCAGCACTTATTCCTGCTGATGTAACAATCATATCAAAGTTTTTTAATGATTTAAATGTATTAAGCAGTGCCTCTTTATCATCAGGAATAACACCTATATATGATACTTCTGCACCAAGCTGTTGAAAAAATACCTTAGTCATCTGGCTGTTAGAATCAAATATTCTGTCAGGATTATCCTGCATTGCTGGGTCTGCAATTTCATTACCTGTTGATATTAATGCAATGCGTGGCTTCCTGTATACTGATGTATAAAATACACCTGCTGAAACATATCTGCCAATGTGATACGCACCGAATCTTTCACCAATTCTGTCAATTACACTGCCTTCTTTTAAGTCTTCCCCTTTATAACGGACACAAAAGCCTTTTTTTACCTGCTGAGAAATATTTACAATTTCTTTGCCATTATCAGTAAGCTCATGCTGTATAACACTGTCTGCACCAGAAGGCAAAAATGCACCTGTCATTATTCTGTAACATTCTCCATTGTTAATTGAAAGATCTGCCACATTATCACCTGCTGCAATAACACCCTTAACTTTTAAAGATGCACTGCCGCTTGCTGTATCTTCTGCCTTTATAGCATAACCATCCATTGCTGATGTATTAAAAGGTGGTAAGTTTCTTCTTGAAATCACTCGTTCTGCACTTACTCTATTTACTGCATCAAAAATAGATACCCTTTCAGTGCTGATTAGTCCTATATGTTTTAAAACAATCTCTACTGCTTCATCTGCTTCTAATATCATTTTTAACTCCGTTATTACTTTACTTGTATATAATTTATTTTTGATTTTTCATATGTTGATTCTAATTTAAATATTACAGGTATTAAACCATCATTACGCACACTGCTGCTTCTGGTTTTCTAACCCAGTCCATATAATAGAAAAGAGTGCTTTCTGCACCATAACCTAAAGTAAAAATGTATTGATAAATCGCTTTCCATGCTTCATCACAAAAATTATCAGACTTAGCATAGTCTGCATAAAATACCTGACCTTCTGTATGCATAGGGAATTTATTAAATCCAACTGCACCATATTCTTCTGCCAGCTCTTTATCTAAAGTAATTTTTAAGACAGTTATTTTTACCTTATTTATCACAGCCCCTTTTATATAATAGTATACCATTTTACTATAAAAAAGGCAATTTAATAATTTTAACCAATTGATAACTGTGCAGCAGTTTCTGCATGTATTTCTGTTGTATCAAATACTGGAATATCTATATCTTTTTGGGATATAAGCATAACTATTTCTGTACAGCCTAAAATAATACCCTCTGCCCCTTTCTTTTTCAGATTTTCTACTATTTCTAAAAACTTTTTCTTAGAATCTGCTTTAATTTTACCACAGCATAATTCATTAAAAATTATGCTATTTATTAACTCTATGTCTTCTTCATCTGGTATTATTACATTTAAACCGTTATCTATCAATATACTTTTATAAAAATCCTGCTGCATTGTGTATTTTGTGCCTAATAAACCAATATTTTTTATACCAGATGGTTCAATTCTGCCATAAGCTGCTTCTGCAATATGAATAACTGGAATGTTAATATACTTTTTTATTTCTGGAACAACTTTATGCATTGTATTTGTGCATATAATAATAAAATCTGCACCTGCAGTTTCAAGTTTTTTAGCTGTTTCACCAAGTATTTTACCACACTTTTCCCAATCTCCAGATTTCTGCAGTCTGCTTATTTCTTCAAAATTTACACTATATAATATGCATTTGGCAGAATAAAGTCCGCCCAATTTATTTTTAATATATTCATTAATTATTTTATAGTATAATGAAGTGCTTTCCCAGCTCATACCACCTATTAATCCAATTGTTTTCATAAGCTTAACCTCACATTTTTTATTGTAAAAATAAAGCCTGCTTATATGCAGGCTTAAATA
>CAJUJZ010000067.1 GCA_910586745.1 uncultured Mucispirillum sp.
CCCTGTAATATCTTACTTATCTTACATTTTTCTTAATAGTTAACACTCTGCCTGCATAAATGTTAGAAGATTTAAGTTTATTAATACTTTTTATGCTTGCTACTGATGTGTTAAACTTTTTAGCAATGCTCCACAAAGAATCGCCACTTTTTACTCTGTATTTTACATTGGCAACCTGACGGGATGATTTTTTTGCAGCATAGCTTACATTAGTATATCCATCTTTTGTAACTATTATATACTGGCCAGGATATATTCTGCTTGGCATTATATTAGGGTTTAATTTCTGCAAATCTTTCATACGCATATTATGATTATGTGCTATGCCTATAAAGGTATCTCCTTTCCTAACCTTATAGTATTTTGGATCTATTTTTTCTAATACTTGAGCAAACATACTGTCTATTTTTATATTGCTGTATTCTTTAATTGGTATAAATACTTTTCGTGCAGTTAAAAGGCTTTCTCTTTGTATACCATTTACTCTTAATATATCTTCTTTTGTTACATTAAATTTTTGAGCAATTTCAGCAACGCTTTCCCCACTTCTGCCTTCATATATTTTATATCTTGCTCTTTCTTCAGCACTTGCTTTTGCAAGTATTGCTTTTGCTTCATTATCTCTTAAATAGGGCACTCTTATTTTATATGGTGATGGTGGCGTAATAGGAAGTTTTAATGCTGGGTTTAAATCACGCATTAAGTCATAACTTACACCAAGTTCGTCTGCAAGCCAGTAAATATTAATTGATGCTGGCACTTCTATAGAAGAAAAAAGAAGCGGCATATCTGTAGGCGGTGTAAATCCGTATTTTAAGTAGTTTTTATAAATAATAAGCTGAGCTAAATATTTAGGTACATAATCTCTTGTTTCAAGCTTTAATGTGTTTCTGCTTGATATTTTAAAGAAATCATTTGTATCGTGTTTCTGTATAGCTCTTGCCATTCTGCCAGGACCTGCATTGTATGCAGCAAGTGCAAGGTACCAGTCCCCAAATCTTTCATAAAGAGATTTTAAATATTTTGCAGCAGCTCTTGTGGCTTTTTCAAAATCCCGCCTTTCATCTATCCAGAAGTTCTGCTCCATACCATACATTTTACCAGTACCCTGCATAAACTGCCACATTCCTGTTGCTCCTGCATGACTTACAGCATGAGTATTATAGCCACTTTCTGTAAAAGCAAGCACTACTAAATCACTTGGCAGTCCTTCCTGTAAAAATATATCTTTTACAAGATACATATATTTATTAGAGCGGTTAAGCCAGCTTTGAGTAGTCAGCGGCACTCTCTCTGTATAGTATTTAATGTAGGCATTTACCCTGCCTGTCATTGCCATAGGCACATTAAATTCCTTAAACTCTTCATAGTATGGAGAATTTGCTTCTATATCATCATTGGAATATGATGAATATATGCTTAAATCAGGCAGTGGAAGTGTGCTGTCATCAATAGCTGTAAATATCTCATAATAATCAGAGTCTTCTTTTACTATTTTACCAGCTTCACTTATTGTATCCTTTATCTGCTGATTTACTGCTCCTGCACAGCCTGACAATATAAGTGCTCCTGCAAGTATAATGCTTAATTTACTTTTCTTCATTAAATATTAATCCTTTTATTTTGGCAGTGATTCTGTACCTTCTTCTATTTTTGGCTTAAATTTGCTTTTTTCTACAAGTTTGTAGCCATCTGCATATAAAAGAACTGGAGTTCTCACTGCATATCCGTTTATTATATCATCAATATTTGTAATGTATTTTCCTGTTTTGTCTTTATTAACTATTTTATTAATATATGTAATAATATCATATCCTAATGCATTTTCACCACTCATTGGTGTGCCATAAAAGCCTTTATAATCAGTAGATATTCTTATATATTCTTCATCACCAGCTAAAAATGCAGCAGTTAATATATACACTCCTTTAAAATATGAACGCTGGTCATTTGTTATATCATACTCTGGGATATAACTTGTCACTACAAGCACATCTTGTATTGTGCTGTTTACCTGCCAGTATTTAGCAATAGGTATTATATCAAGTATCTCTTTTTCATCTGCCATAATGATTATTACATAAGGTCTGTTTTTGTCACTATGTAATATATTCTGCAGCTCTACTTGATATTTGCCTGATGTTTTTACTACATGAGCCTTTTTTCCTTCACTTTTAAACATATCAGCAATTATCCTGCCATGTGCTTCATGCTGGTCTGATGTTATGATTACTGCTTTTGGTTTATTTTTTACTATTTTTAATTCTCCAGCAATTTCACTTAGCTGCAGCCAGTCTACACCAAAGTTTGTTTTATGACCGCCTATAAATAAATCGTAGTTATTTAATCTTAAAAGCATATCTGTTTTGCTTCCTTCATCTGCTGCAAAATCTGTTACTGGTTCAAGCTGATAGTTATTATCATATTTACCCATGCCGTATATCATGCCTGCTGCCACATCATTAAAAATATCACCACCT
Source organism: uncultured Mucispirillum sp. (assembly GCA_910586745.1). Lineage (GTDB taxonomy): Bacteria > Chrysiogenota > Deferribacteres > Deferribacterales > Mucispirillaceae > Mucispirillum. Next base: position 2,481 of record CAJUJZ010000067.1, read on the forward strand.
GCTAAATTGATTTTTGCATCAGGGTTTATATGTATTTCATCTATCATATCTGCCTGTGATGAAACTGTATCCATATTATCAACAGCTCCACCTATACCCATTGCATGCAGATATTCTTCATAAGTCATATTATCTGTCATAATAGGAAGCGGCTGTTCTTCTATTGTATCAGCTGCTATTTCTTTAAATTTTTCTTTACCGTTTATTGCAATATCAATACATGAATTGATTTCATTATCATTTGTTACAAGCACACCAAGCTGATTACAGTATATCTGCATTACACGCATATATACAGGTGTTCTCCTCATTTCACGCACATTATTTGCCATGTTAATTGCTGCACCTTTTTCTCCCTCTCTAAGTAATGATTCCATTTTCCAGAGCTGGCCAAAGATATTCATTTCTTCGTCAAGGTTTTTTGAATTGTAGCTTTTATCTATAAGCAGCCTGCCATAGTTTTCATCACCATAGTAAAGATAGTATGAACCTAAAAGAAGTGTGGCAGAATCAGCAATAAATAAATCAGGATGAACAGTTAACTCTCTTAACTTAACAATATCCTGATTCTGCAGCTGCTTTGCTGCATAATATTCTGGATAAAAAGTTTTACTCTGCTGACCTTTTAATGCACAGCCATTTAATATTATTACAGCACTAACGGCTAATAATACAGTAAGTCCGTGTAATTGGTGTTTCAATCCTAATTTTTTCAACATTTAAACCTCGCTTTTTTATTACAGGTAATGCTTCTTTTAATTCTTCATCCAATCTTTCACCTTTATACATTACCCATTTAGCATTTCGTTTTGATATCTGATATGAGTTTTTTAAAAGCTCTTTTACAGTAGATACTCCCCTTGCTGTAACAATATCAAAACTTCTATCTTTTATGTTTTCTACACGCGTATTTAATACTTCAATATTTTTAAGCTCTAACACTTTGGCTGATTCTTCTAAAAATCTGCATTTTTTGCCTATACTCTCTATAAGAGTAATCTTTAATTCTGGGTAAAAAATTCCAAGCACAATTCCTGGGAAGCCGCCACCGCTGCCAATATCTGCTAAACTGCCCTGTGGAGCTTCATACTGCTGAAAATAGTATATACTATCAAAATAATGTTTCAAGTAAAATTCTTCTTTTTCCTTAACAGCAGTTAGATTTATTTGACATGTTAAATGTAATTCATAAAACTTTTTAAGCTTTTTTTTTATTATTTCTGTTGTTTTTATTAATTTATCCATTATTTTTCTTCTCTTTATTTATTGCTATTTCTAATATTGATACAGCAGACATACTCATTCCTGGTATCCTTAATGCCTGCCCCAGTGTTGTTGGCTTAATTCTGCTAAGCTTTTCTCTGTATTCACTTCTTAAGCCTGCAATATTGCTGTAATCAAAATTATCAGGTATTTTTTTATCTTCTAACGATTTATATTTTTTTATATCTTCTTCCTGCAGGCTTATATATCCTGAATATTTAATAATTGTTTCCACCTGCTTTGCTGCTCTGCCAGTTAGACTTGTTAAGCCAATGTCATATATTACATCAATATTTGTTTCAGGTCTTTTTAAAAATTCATAGCATGATATACCCCTGTCTAAAAATATATTATATTTTTCTAACTTTTCTCTGTTTTCTTTCAGCCTTATAGTTTCTTTTTTAAATCTTTCTACTTCATTATATACTCGTTCTTTTTCCTGCAAAAATCTTTCATATCTTTCTTTAGATATCAGTCCGAATTTATATCCATATTCTATAAGGCGGTATTCTGCATTATCTTCCCTTAAATGCAGCCTGTATTCTCCCCGAGAGGTAAACATTCTATAAGGCTCATCTACCCCTTTTGTTACTAAGTCATCAGTTAATACACCGATATAGCTTTCATTTCTTCCAAGTATAAACGGCTCTTTATTATCAAGGGATAATACTGCATTAATACCAGCCATCAGACCTTGACATGCTGCTTCTTCATAGCCACTTGTGCCATTAATCTGCCCTGCAAAATACAGCCCTTTTATTATTTTTGTTTCATAGGTTGGATATAATATAGTTGGCTGAAACGCTTCATATTCTATAGCATAAGCTGGGCGGATAAACTGACAGTTCTCAAGTCCTTTAATTGTTCTGTATGCTGCAAGCTGTGAATCTGCTGGCAGCGATGTTGAAAATCCGTTAGGGTATACTTCCCTGCTTTCACTTCCTTCCTTTTCTAATATTATCTGATGCCTTGTTCTTTCTGGAAATTTTGTAATTTTATCTTCCATACTCGGACAGTATCTTGGACCTAATCCTTTATCTGTAGAATTATAATATATACTTCTGTGAATATTTTCTTTCACTATTCTATGAGTTTCTTCATTAGTATATGTTGCATAACATTTTATATGTGGAAGTTTAAAGCTTTCATTTTCAAAGGAAAATGGTATCTTTTCCCCTTCCATTTCATATACTTCTAATTTAGAAAAATCTATTGTGCGTATATCTATTCTTGCAGGCGTGCCTGTTTTTAGTTTTATCGCATTAAAGCCTATTTCTTTTAATGACTTTGAAAGTTCTATTGATGGCTTTTCATAAGTTCTGCCTGCTGGAAAGCTTGTTTCTCCAATAAATACTTTACCATTTAAAAATGTTCCTGTGCATATTATAGCTTTTTTACATTTAAAATCTTCACCCCAGATATTTCTAATACCATATATTTCATTATCTTTTATATATATCTGAGATGCTTCGCCCTGTTTTACTTCCAGACTGCTTTGGCTCATTAATATATTTATCATTCTTCTAACATATACTTTTTTATCTGCCTGCCCTCTTGAGCTTTTTGCTGCTGCACCTTTTTTACTGTTCAGCATCTGGAATTGAATACATGCATCATCAATATTTTTTGCTATCTCTCCTCCTAATGCATCTATATCTTTTACAAGATTACCTTTTGCAAGACCGCCAATTGCAGGGTTACAGCTCATTTGTGCAATGCTGTCTATTGTTGATGTCAGCAGCAAAGTTTTTGCTCCCATTCTTGCAGCTGCAAGTGCTGCTTCACAGCCTGCATGACCTCCACCAACAACTATTATATCATATATTTTTTCAAAATTCATATATACCTTGTTTCACTGCTTTTATATTTTTATGTTATTTTTTATTAACAGCTTTATATTATATCACCTTTTATTAATATCTGCTATATGTTTATGTTATTTTTCTTCTATTTGTAAACTCTAAAAACGATTGCAGCATTTTAAGCAGAAGTTTTAAGTTCTCATAAAATATATCATTAGCCGATTTATAATTAAATAATTTTCTAGGATAATTATTCATCCAGTCCCCGAATTTTTTTAATATAAGCAGCTGAAAAGTTTATTATTATTCTCATTACTCCACCTCTTCCAAGAACAATAAGGGTGAGCATAATAAATAGTTATTTGTTTAGATATTTTATTATACACTGATTTTTCTAAACCTGCCATATCTAAAAATTCAACACCATTATCTAATTGAATTGTTTATATTGGGAAACTAAATTTATTTTCCAGTTTGTCTAAAAACTTATCTGTTTCAAATGTGCTTTTTCTTCTACTATTTCTAATACTCTCATTCTGCTGTATTCATCTATTGCTGTTATCTGATATTATTTTTGGCTGTAAATTGGAAACATTATACATTCCTGTGGAATATGTTTATATCTATCTGAATAAATACAGCCATAAGCCATTAAAAAATAATTTTTAAATCATATTCTTTACTTGTCATAATTGCTATTGTTTCACGTGAAACATAATAATACTTATATTGATTTTAATAATCTGTATGCAAAGTAGTATATTAATACAGTTATACCACCTGTAAAGCCAAGAAATATCTCTAAAACACACTTTTGAAATGGTGTAATATTTAAAATATTATTATTTTCTTCTTTATTCGTATCTATCATTTGATAACCTGCTGGTTTAACTTCATCATTTTTCTTAAATAAATAAAATATACCAGCTGCAAATAAAAATATCAATATACCCGCATGTGTATATGTTTGATAAGTTACTTCTGGCAGCGGATTAATATAATTATATAACTGCACAAAAATAAAAATAAAAACAGCCGATGAAATAAAATACAATGATAAATTAAAATCCTTCATATATCGTTTTTTTAAAATAAATTCAAATATCCAGCCTATAATAAATATACAGGATAGTGGCAAAATATCTACAAATAAATATTCAATAATCCTGTCATCATTCATTAAACTCCCATTGATAAAATAATCAATAATGAATACAAACAGTAAACTTAAAATATAAATCTTTAAATATTTTACTGCAGTTTCTCTTGTGTTTGTCATATTCCACCCTCTTGTTCTAAATTAATTTCTATATATTTTTACTACAGATGTTTCATTTTATATATTCAAATAATCAAATAATAAATACACTAAAACATCTGCAAATATTTTATACAATGTAAGAATACAAATCAATATGAAACTATGTTTCATCATATATTTTGTATTATTTTCTGCTGAATAATCACAAATATATTTTTTATACATCTTCATATATATTATTTTAACTAATAATATTAGTACAATTGAAATACCTGAATTAATTATTATATGCAGATTTAATCCATTAATGTAAGAAGAAAAAATCAGTTTAAAACCAGAGTTTAAATATTCGTCATGTTCTATATTTACTAATGATAGTTCGTCAGAACTATTTTCAAAACTATATAATAAAAATAAATATGAATCTAAAAAAAGTGTAATAAGTGAATAAGTGACTGTTAAAAATAAAGCTATTATTACCATACTCTTTATTTCGTTACATTTCCCTGTTATCCATCTATTTTTATAAAAATAGTAAATTATTACAGGTATCGCACCATATATTACTGGATTAATGAAAAGCATATGTATATTTTCACTACCCAGTGGGTCATATGTACCATAAATATATATGATTGATTCTAATATTACTGCAGTAATAATTAGTTTTAAAATTTCACTTCTCATATTCCATTCTCTCTCCTTATGTTATAATTATAAAAAAATAAGCTGCAGATAACTTAACATTATTTACAGCCTGCTAAATATAATATTTATTTTTTACTTTTATTATGCTTGTAAATTTCAACTGCTAAAACAGAAATTGCAGTTTTTGTAAGACCTGGTATCCTTAAAGCCTGACCTAGTGTTTTAGGTTTAATATTTTTCAGCTTGACAGAATACTCTAACCTTAACCCTGAAATATTATCATAAGAAAAATCTTCTGGGATAACTATACTTTCAATATCTTCCTTATTACTTTCTTCCATACTTTCTATATAGCCTGAATATTTAATTTTAATTTCCACCTGTCTTGCTTTCCTGCCACTTAAACCACCGCCAGTTAATTGTATTATATCATCATAGTTTAACTGTGGCCTTTTTAATAATTCTTCTGCTTTAAATGACTGACTTATAGCTACGCCTAGTGTTGCAAGATATTTTTCATTTTTCGCTGTTTTCTTAATAAGTGTATTTCTTAGTCTGTCTATTTCATAATTGATTTCCTGCATATCATGCTGATGTCTTTCATATCTTGTTTTAGAAATAAGACCTAATTTATACCCATACTCTATTAATCTTTCTTCTGCATTATCTTCTCTGGTTAAAAGTCTGTACTCACTGCGGGAAGTAAACATTCGGTATGGCTCTGTAATACCTTTTAATACTAAATCATCAGTAAGAACACCAATATAACTTTCATTTCTGCCTAAAATAAATGGTTCTTTGTTATCAAGAGAAAGAACTGCATTTACTCCAGCCATAAACCCCTGCACTGCAGCTTCTTCATAGCCGCTTGTGCCATTAAGCTGCCCGCCAAAAAACAACCCTTTTACAAGTTTAGTTTCATAAGAATGAGTAAGTCCTGTTGGCTGATATGCATCATACTGCACGGCATAAGCTGGACGAATAAACTGGCAGTTTTCCATTCCTTTTACTGTTCTATATGCTTTTATCTGTGCTTCAACTGGTATAGAGCATGAAAACCCATTTACATGCACCTCTTTTGTATTTAAGCCTTCTGGCTCTATTACAAGTTTATGACTTGATTTTTCAGGAAATTTAAGAACCTTATCTTCCATACTTGGACAGTATCTTGGACCATTACTCTCTCTTGTACCATTATAAAATAAACTTTTTTCTGCCATCTCTCTTATGACTTTATGTGTTTCTTCATTAGTCTGAGTACCATAGCATTTAATCTGCGGGAGATTTATAGATTCAGTTTCTGCAGAAAAAGGTATCATTACATCATCGCTTATATATTCTTCAAGTCCATTTAAATTTAAACTGTCAATATGCAGCCTTGCAGGTGTATCTGTTTTCAGTCTTACAGGTTGAAAACCTAATTTTTTAAGAGAAATAGACAGACCAGTTGCTGCAGGTTCATACATTCTGCCAGCCTCTATAACACTATCACCTACAAATATTTCCCCACCAATAAATGTCCCTCCGCATATTACAATTCTTCTTGCGAGAAATGTTTGACCACAGGCAGTTTCAACACCACGAACTGAACCATTTTCCACAAGTATTTCTGTAACTATTCCTTGCTTAACATCAAGAGATGGAGTATTCATAATCACTGTTTGAAACCTGTCTTTATATAAATATTTATCCGCTTGAGCTCTGCTGCACCATACTGCAGGTCCTTTTCTTTTATTAAGCACTCTAAATTGAATACCTGTTTCATCAATATTTTTTGCCATTTCACCGCCAAGAGCATCCATATCTTTTACAAGATTACCCTTACCTATACCACCTATTGCAGGGTTACATGGCATTAAAGCAATATTATCAACAGAGATTGTAAGCAGTAAAGTATCTGCCCCCATTCTGGAAGCTGCAAGAGATGCTTCACATCCTGCATGACCTGCTCCCACAACTATTACATCGTAAATCTTTTGAAAATCCATATAAATCCTTATAAAAATGATTTGAAGATTATAATAAAATTTTTTATATGCTTTGTAAAGAAATTAATTAAGATTATTCTATTTTATGCTTATTACGATAAACATAATTATATTATTAAACCATTTCTTCTAATAATAAATAAAGAACTTTTTAATGTTTCACGTGAAACATTAAAACACTTTTAAAGTATAAATTAATAAAACAAATTGCTATACAATAAGATAATAGAAATCAGCACAATACATACTAATAGCTGGAGAGTATATGATGGCTTAATATGGAGAGATAAATTTTTAGAGTTTTGCAAAGAGAATACTGTCTAAATTTAATGGTCTAACTGATGAAAAATTTATCTTGCATTTAAAAGAAAGTGTGGTTAGATTTAATAACTTTCTATTGCTTTTAGAAAGACTTTTTTCACATTGAAAAAATATGCTGGAATAGAGCCTAAAATTATTATAAACCAAGTAGAATATATAGAACTTTTAAAAGCAGATAATGGAAAATACTTAAATTTAATATCTATAAAAGAAAAATATGATAGCTTGAAATTTGCCCTGTAGCCAATTTTAGAATATAATAATACATTAATTATAACAAAATCAGCTTACAGGGCAAAATATGAATTATACAATATAAACTATTGATATAAAAGCATAATTTTAGGATACAAAAATATGGATATTATATGCAGCAACTTCAGCAGTATTTGCAGGTGTTACAACTATATTTCTAAAAAAGGGAGTGAATACAACAAATACAAATGTAATACTTGCTTTAAGAACAGTGGTGGCATTAATTAATTAATTAATTAATTAATTAATTTATTCTATTGTTATAGTACTAATAGTAGGCTCACAAAATCAGATATATAATATTGAAAGTAAAACATGGCTCTTTTTAATACTTTCAGGATTATCCACAACGGGCAGGCTGGTATTACTACTATAAAACATTGCAGTTTGGAAATGTAAATAAAGTATCACCTTTAAGTAAAGGAAGTTTAGTATTAACTATTTTATTATCTTTTATTTTTCTTAATGAAGAAATAACTATAAACAAGCTGTTTGGTATAATAGTAATTACTACTGGCACATACTTTATGATAGATTATAAAAAAACAAAAATAAAAAAACAGATAATGATAATTGGCTGATATAGCCCTGCTTTCTCTTTTATTTTCAAGCCTTACCACTATATTTGGAAAAGTTGGTATTGATAATATAGAACCAAACTTAGGCAGTGCTATAAGAACATGTGTAGTAGTTATTGCTGCATGGCTCATACTATTTATTAAAAATGATTTTAAAGAATTTAAAAATGTAGATAAATCAGAAATAAAGTTTATAGTTCTTTCATGTATAACAGGGGACAGTAGCTGGCTGTTATACTATCAAACATTACAGGATGGTATCACATCAGCAGTAGCAGCAATAGATAAATTAAGTCTGCTTGTAACTATAATACTTTTATATTTGATGAAAAAATGAATAAGAAAACCATACTTGGTTTAATACTTATTCTTGCAGAAATAACAGGTCTTGCAGTTAAACAATAATTAACACAATTACAATTCATCAAAAATTATAGCAGTAGGCGTCTCTGTTAAAAGCCATTGAAAATAATTTTGTTCAATATTAAATACCGATTGACCTTCCATTTGCTGTCTCGTTATCCAGTTTAAGTTATCTTCTTCTATGTTAGATATATCAACAAATGCAACTTGACCATTAAATAAATCAAAATGAGAGATTATCGTTCTTAATCCCTTTTCATCAAAAACTCTTTTTGCCTCTCTTACTTTATGTTCTTTAATATCATTAATTCCCTGAAAACCACTCTGAACTTCTACTCTATAATTATCTATTTCTAAGTCAGCTTTAGGTGTTCGTTTAAAAGTTTCAATATTATCAAAATCATCATCGCCTACTTGTTTAATTTTTTCTATTGAAACATTAAAAATATCAGAAATGGCACCTTTAAAATATTCACATATAAGATACCCACGCATCCAACTAAAATATACATCTTCTTTTCTTCTACCTTGATTATTAAGTTTATTAAGAATATTATTATTTCTCAATCTTTTATATGTATTTAATAAATACATATTAAAAAAATCATCTAAAAATATATAAGGTTTATAATATATTTTGTTTAACAATGTAAATATTTCTTTAAGTCTATCATTTAATAAATCAATATAATCATAGTCTATATCTGGTATTATATCTTTTGCTGCCAAAAAAATTTTAAAAGTATTCTTATTTCCATAACCTAATTTTAAACGATAATTTCTAAAATCATTAGATGTAAGCATAAAATTATTCTCCTATAAAAAAATCTGACACAGATTTTGCAAGAGCAATACTTAATAATGGTGGAACTGCATTACCTATTTGTAGTCTTTTATCACTGTTATTTCCGAAAAAAATATAATCATCAGGAAAACTTTGTAATCTTGCACCCTCTCGTATTGTTAATGCTCTAGAATCTCTTGGATGTATACATCTAGAACTGCTTGGTGTAGCAAAATTTCTTGTAATAGTAGGTGCAGGAGCATTCCACCACATTTTAGCATATGTATTTGAATAACCAGATTTCGGACGAATATTTTCTGGCAAATCATCTTTTGTTTGTCCATCTTTTAATAATTGCATTATCTCTATTAA
>CAJUJZ010000068.1 GCA_910586745.1 uncultured Mucispirillum sp.
ATTTACTCTAAAAATCTTCCGTATCCGCCTCCTATAGAATATATAAAATATGCTTCTTCCACATTAAGCTGGTTTAATTCATAAGACTCAGGAAGAGGTACTTTAGCCATATTTTTAATAACCCGCATAACTTCCCTGTCAAGATTTGGATAACCACTTGATTCCAGCATTCTAATATTTACTATAGACCCATCTTTCAATATTGAAAAGGATAATTTTACAACACCAGTTTCCCCTTTCCGTCTAGAAACCTCTGGATATTCCCATAACTGATATACTCGTCTGCGAAATTTTGCAAAATATGAAGCATATCGTTCTTCAAATACATTGTAAGAAGCACTGTCTTCGCCTTTTGGCTGCTCTTTTTTTGTATTTGCTATTCTATCAATAATCTCTTTATTATCATAGAGATTCAACTTATGCTCAGAAGTAGTTTCCTGCTCTAATGTGCTTTGTTCCTGCTTATTTTCCACTTTTGGCGGCACAATGTCATTTTTAGGCACATCTCTACTGGCTGCAGCACCTTCATCTTGAATACTACCGTCACTTGTGCCACCACTTTTGCCACCACGCTCGTCATGGTCAAGAGTAGTTTCTGTATCATCTGTTTCAGGCTCTGTAGAATAAGGATGGTTACCTGTTTCTTCTTTTGGTATAACCTCTATCTCAACAGGCTCGCCTTTTGGATGATTTTCTTTATTTAGTTCTTCACTTGTAAATTTTACAAAAAACATTATCAATATATGTAATAATAATGATAAAAATAATGTAACTGCCAATAACTTATTAGACTTCATATCACCCAGCATAATCTATATAACAATTTATTATAGCATTAGTTTTAAAAAAATAAAAATTATTTTTTTTATAAAATCACTTGATATATTATGGCTCAAATCATATATTATAATTATACTAAGATAAAAGGTGCTGTATGGGTATAATGAAATGGGACCCTTTAAAAGATTTATTCTATATGGAAAAGCATATAGATAAGCTTATTGCCAAATCTTTTAAAGAGCAGTCAACTAACTGGAGCCCTGTTGTTGATATTATTGAAAATGACAATATTATTATTTTAGCAGCAGAGCTTGCTGGTGTTAATGAAAATGATATGGAAGTAAGCATTAGTGATGGCATACTTTCTATAAGTGGTATTAAAAAATCACTGGAAGAAGAATATTTCAGCGATGACTACTTTTATAAAATAGAAAGTGTAAGCGGAAAATTCTGCAGAAGTTTTGCAATCCCAGCAAATATTGATACTTCTGCTGTAAAAGCATCACTTAAAGATGGTGTATTAAAAATAATACTCTGTAAAACTAATAAACAAAACAGTAAAAATATAAAAATAAAATCTGAATAATATATTGAGGTAAAAATGGCTAAAAATTATTATGACATACTGGAAGTAAGTAAAACAGCTACAGCAGATGATATTAAAAAAAGTTATAGAAAACTTGCTAGAAAATATCACCCAGATGTAAACCCTGGGGATAAAGAGGCAGAAAATAAATTTAAAGAGCTTTCAGAAGCTTATGCTGTTCTTTCTGACCCAGATAAAAGAAAAGAATATGACTCTATAGGTCATGAAGCGTTTACAAACAGCGGTCATGGTTATAATTTCCAAAATATGAATTATGAAGATATGAGAAATTTCAATTTTGGCGGCACTTCTTTTGAAGATTTATTTGGTGATTTTTTTGGCGGTTTTTCCTCCAGAACATCAAGAGGCAGAAGTAAAGCAAAAGCTGCAAAAGGTTCAGATATTGTTTACTCCATAAAAGTTCCTTTTGCTGATGCTGTTAAAGGTACAACTTATGAATTAAATATTAATAGAGATGCACAATGTCCATCATGTAATGGTACAGGCGGTAAAAAAACAACCTGCTCTGCATGCCATGGAACAGGAATGACAAGTGACGGCTCTCTCTTTGCTTCCCCTTGCAGAGTATGTTCTGGAACTGGTGAAAAAGTAATTGAACCATGTGCAAAATGTAAATCAAAAGGATATATACACATTAATGAACATATTAAAATAAAAATACCAGCTGGTATTGACAATGACTCTAAAATAAGAGTTTCAGGCAAAGGAAATGCTGGTGAAAATGGAGCTGCAGTTGGTGATTTATATATTAAAACTACAGTTATTGACAGCCCTGTATATGAAAGAAACGGTAGTGACTTAACTATCAATATGGATGTAGATATTTTTGAAGCTGCCCTTGGAACAAAATTAACTGTCCCTACCCCTTATGGTGCTGTTAATTTAAGTATTCCTGCTGGTGTAAAAAGCGGACAGAAATTAAGACTTAAAGGCAAAGGGATGCCTGTTTTAAGGAAAAATATTAATGGAGATTTATATGTAGTAATTAATATTAAATCTCCAGAAAAATTAAGTGAAGATGTAAAAGATTTACTTACAAAAGCACAGAACTTAAACCCAAAACTTGATAGAAGTGATATTGTGGCAAAAGGAACTATATAAGGTATATCATGGATAATAATACGCCTAAATATATAATAAGCATAGCTTCTGAAGTATTAGGACTTCACCCGCAGACATTAAGGCAGTATGAGCGTTTAGGGCTTGTAGTGCCTTGTCGGGTTGATGGAAAAAACAGGCTTTATTCTGAAAATGATATAGAAAAATTACAGTTTATAAAAACATTAACACAGCATCAGGGAGTAAACTTAGCTGGTGTTGAAATAATATTAAATATGCAAGAGCAGATAACATTATTAAATAAAAAAATACTGCAGATTGAAACAAGTATACAATCAAAATACGGTGAGGATATGTCTATTATGGATAGAAATACTAATAATATCCAGACCATAAAAATAGAAAGAGAAAAATAGAGGATGTATTTACTATGATTAACTACAACAAAATGACAATCAAAGCACAGGAAGCTTTGCAGGATACTGTAAAATTAGCAGAAAGTTTGTCTCACCAAATGCTTCAGGTAGAACATTTAACTTATGCTGTGCTTACTCAGCAGGACGGACTTATCCGACCTCTTTTACAAAAACTTGGTGTAAATCCTGATATAACTGCAGCAGAAATTAAGTCAATACTTGATTCTCTGCCAAAAGTATCAGGCTCTATGCAGCCAACATTATCTCCAGATGCTCAAAAAGCTATAGATTATGCTTTTGATGCTGCTAAAAAAATGGGTGATGAATATGTTTCAACAGAACATCTGCTTTTAGGTGCAGTTGACAATGCTGGATATTCTTTAAGAAAAATATTTACAAGTAATGGCATTGATGAAAAAAATATTAATAAAGCCATTAAAGAAATTAGAGGCAGCAGTAAAATAGTTGACCAAAATCCAGAAGAAAAAATGAATACTCTTGAAAAATACACGATAAATTTAACAGAAGCTGCAAAAAATGGGAAACTAGACCCTGTTATAGGCAGAGATGAAGAAATAAGACGAGTAATACATGTATTATCAAGAAGAACTAAAAACAATCCAGTATTAATTGGTGAACCTGGTGTTGGTAAAACAGCTATTGCTGAAGGTCTTGCTCAAAGGATTGTGAGTGGAGATATTCCAGAAAGCCTTAAAAATAAAGTTATTGCTGTATTAGATATGGGCGGATTAATTGCCGGCACTAAATATAGAGGCGAATTTGAAGACAGGCTTAAAGCTATTTTAAAAGAAATTAAAGAATCAAATGGTGAAATTATATTATTTATTGATGAAATCCATACTCTTGTAGGGGCTGGAGCAACTGATGGTGCTATGGATGCAGCAAATATTTTAAAACCATCTCTTGCTAGAGGTGAACTGCACTGTATTGGAGCAACTACACTTGATGAATATAAAAAATATATTGAAAAAGATGCAGCTCTTGAAAGAAGATTTCAGCCTGTTATAGTAAAAGAACCATCTGTAGAAGATACTGTTTCTATTTTGCGTGGTTTAAAAGAAAAATATGAAATTCACCACGGTGTTAGAATAAAAGACAGTGCATTAGTTGCTGCTGCTCATTTAGCTAATAAATATATAGCAGACAGGTTTATGCCGGATAAAGCAATAGACTTAATAGATGAAGCTACTGCCCGTTTAAGAATGGAAATAGACAGTATGCCTGCAGAACTTGATGAACTTGAAAGGCGTGCAAGACAACTTGAAATAGAAAGGCAGGCTCTGAAAAAAGAAACTGATGCAGCATCTAAAACAAGATGTGATAATATTGAAAAAGAATTAAGTGACTTAAAAGAAAAAATAGGCACTCTTTCTACTCAGTGGAATAATGAAAAAAATATTATTAAACAGTCACGAGATATTAAAGAAGAAATAGAAAATACAAAACATAAGGCAGAACTTGCTGAAAGAAGCGGCGATTTAGAAAAAGCCAGCCAGTTAAAATACGGCACTCTTGTTGAACTTGCTAAAAAACAAGAAGAAGTTACTGAAAGACTTAAAGATATACAGCATGGAAAAGCAATGCTTAAAGAAGAAGTTGATGAAGAAGATATTGCAGAAGTTGTATCAAGGTGGACTGGTGTGCCTGTAACAAAACTTTTAGAAGAAGAAGCAGATAAACTTTTAAATATGGAAATCTACATGCATAAAAGAGTAATAGGACAGGATGTTGCGATTAAAGCCATAAGTGAAGCAGTTAGAAGAAGTCGTGCAGGACTTAATGACCCCAAAAGACCTATGGGCTCATTTATATTTCTTGGCCCTACTGGTGTTGGTAAAACTGAGCTTGCAAAAGCATTGGCTGAATTTTTATTTGATACAGAAGATGCTTTAATCCGTATAGATATGAGTGAATATATGGAGAAACACTCTGTGGCAAAATTGATTGGTGCGCCTCCAGGATATGTAGGTTATGAAGAAGGCGGCCAGTTAACTGAAAAAGTCCGCAGACGCCCTTATTCTGTCATACTACTTGATGAAATAGAAAAAGCTCACCCAGATGTATTTAATATACTGCTGCAGCTTTTAGATGACGGTAGATTAACTGAATCTAAAGGCAGAGTTGTAAACTTTAAAAACACAGTTGTTATTATGACATCAAATGTTGCTTCTCAAAATATTATGGAAGAGTTCTCACATGATGGTTCTATGGAAGAAAAATATAAAAAAATAAATCATATTGCTATGAATGAACTTTCTATGTATTTTAAACCTGAGTTTTTAAACAGAGTTGATGATATTATAGTATTCCACCCATTAACAAAAGAAAATATTGCTGAAATTGCAAGGCTTTTAATTAAAGGTGTAGCAAAAAGGTTAGCTGAACTGCCTGTTGGATTAGAAGTAGATGACAGTGCAGTAGATTTAATTGTTCAAAGTGGATTTGATGTAACATTTGGTGCAAGACCTATGAAACGGGCTGTTCAAAGAATGATAGAAAATTTAGTAGCTGAAAGTATAATTAAAGGCAAAACTAAACCAAACACTACTATTCATCTTACAGCAAAAGATGGAAAAGTAGTAATTCAGTAAACATTTATTGTCATACCTTGTTACTTCAAAGTAACAAGGTATTTTTCCCATAATTTCTACAGGCATAAAAAAACCTAAGTTTATAATAAACTTAGGTTTTTTTAGAATTTATATAAAATATCTTTTAATAAAGCTAATATATAAATATTACATATGTTTATTTAATGCATCAACATATACACCTTTTGGCTGCATACCAATAAACTGTTCAACAATTTTACCACCTTTCATAATAATAACTGTTGGAATACTCATAACACCAAACTGTGCAGCTAAGTTTTGATTTTCGTCTACATTTACTTTACCAACTTTTACTTTTCCGTCTAATTCTTTGTGTAATTCATCAATAGTTGGCCCAAGTAATTTGCAAGGTCCACACCAAGCAGCCCAAAAGTCTACAAGAACAGGTTTATCGCTGTTTAAAACCTCTTCTTTAAAATTGTTTTCGTTAAATTCTAATGCCATAATTAGCCTCCTTTTAATTAATACTAAATTTATCTCTTTTTCAAAAAAAGTCAATGGAAAAGGCAAACTTTTTTATGAAAACATTTTTCGCATATATCAGTTTCTAAATACTGACAACTATTTATAATCCCTAACCTAGTCAAAGAAAAATCATATTTCGCTGGGTCTTCTGGGTTTAAATCTCTAAAAAAATCTGTTACCTTAATAACAGCCTTTCTACCCTTTTCATTTTTATCTATAATGCCTAAATTACATGCTAAACGAAGTATATGTGTATCTGACGGCATATAAAGGCTTTTCTTATTAAACTCATTCCAAAAACCAAAATCAACATCATCTTTTCTAACCATCCAGCGTAAAAACATATATAAACGCTTAGATGCAGATTTTCCAGGAACTGGAAGTAAAAAATTAAGCCCCTGCGTTATCTCATCTAAATATGAGCGAAGAAGTATTATACCCTTATCTATATTTTCAACAGATACAGCATCTGCTGCTTTAAAAAGATTATATATGCTGCCATATTGATCATACACTTTTTTCATTAATTTAGAATATGCTGCAACATCTTCTTTAGTCTGAAATCTATAATAAAGAATATCATTTACTTCAGTCTTTAAACTTTCAATAGAACTTCCTGCATTTTCAAAATATTTATATAAAAAACCCTGTATAGCTTTCATATTACCATAAGCAAATGATGCAGCAGTAAAAGCAATAAACTCTGTATCCCCTTTTATCTCATGAGGAAACCTGATAGGGTCAGAATAAATATATTCTTTATTATTATAAAATTTATACAAATATTCTAAAAAATTATAGATTTTATCTTTATTTGCAGAAATCATCTTTTTTTACCTGTAATCGTGTAATATTAATATCTTGCAGCGGCATATACTTACGCATAAGTTCAATTAAATTAAACCCGCCAGCATTACCAGCCTTTAATATTATAATACCCTTTTCTTCATTATATTCAACTAAATAATCTTTTATATTTACAGCTTTCATACCGCCTTTTTTATCTTTTTTGCTGTAAAATAGTTTATTTTCCTTTTTTTTCTCTTTAAATACATTGTTAGTTTCATCATCTAATTTATAAGTAGATATAAATTCTGTTCCAGTTTTCATAGTATTTATCTGCCTTATACTTTTTGCCTTTAACCCAATTGGTAAATTTTTATTAAAAATTTCAATAAAAATATCCATATTCACAGCATCTGATTCAAAACTCATAATTTCATTCTCACCTTCCATTCCAACAGGTAAAGGAATCCATGTATTTATTTTTGGATGTGGATTAAACCCCTGACTGTATGATAAATCTACACCACTTATAAGCAGGCTGTGAATAAATATTCTATTTAAATCAAGTGCTGAAAAAAATACACCTGTGCCATATTTTTCATATATAATCTCATACTGGTGTATTGTTTTACTTTCTTTTATTTCTGGTAATACATCAGTAATATCTTCTGATTTCTGCGGCTTTAATACTTTAAAGTCACATACACCGCAGGCAGAACATTTGCCATTTCTACAGTCAATTGTTGCCTGAGCCAGCTCTGCTTTTTCTATTTCTTTTTTATAAAATCTGTCATTTACACCAGTTAATATATTATACCATGGCAGAATATCATTTTCATGATATCCTTTTTCTGCCACTGCTGATATATTGATACCTATTTCATTACACAACTCTGTCCATTTATTATAATCTACAAAATCATCCCATGCATCAAGATAAAAACCATGCTCTACAACATATTCTAATGCTTTAGATACATTTTCGTCACCACGGGATAAAAATGCTTCTAAAAGACTCATTCTTGTATCATGAAACTTAAATTTAAATTTTCTTCTGCGAAGTTCATCTTTCAACATATACATTCTGCGTTCAAGTTCACTTTTTGGTACCTGCCCAAATCTTTGAAATGGAGTATGTGGCTTTGGTACAAAATGAGATACTGATACAGAAATATCAAAAGAACCTTTTTTTACTTCATGTACTGCTTTTTTGATTTTTGATGCAGTATCTGCAATACCTATAATATCTTCATCGGTTTCATAAGGCAGGCCTATCATAAAATAAAGCTTAACGCTTGTATAGCCATTTTCTGAAGCAAGCTTTACAGCAGATAAAATATCTTCTTCAGATAAGTTTTTATTAATAATATCTCTCATTCTCTGAGTTCCAGCTTCTGGAGCTATTGTAAACCCAGATTTGCGGACTTTTGATATTTCCTTAAATAATGTTTCAGAAACACTGCTTGCTCTTAATGATGGTGTTGATAATGAAACATTTTCTGATGAAAGTTTTTTATTTAAATTTAATATTAAAGGCTCTATCTGAGAAAAATCACCAGTAGAAAGTGAAAGCAGCGACGCTTCTTGATGACCTGTTTTTTCTATCTGGTTTAATACATCAGAAACTATATTATCAGTATTTCTTTCTCTTACAGGTCTGTATATCATACCTGCCTGACAAAACCTGCAGCCAGCAGTGCAGCCCCTTGCTATCTCTACTGAAACTCTATCCTGTATTGCAGGAATTAATGGTACAATAGGTGTATAATTAAAATCACTTTTATTAAATTCTAAAAATATATCACGCATTACTTTCTTATCTTTTTCTATACTTGGAATATATAAAAATGGATATTGATTCAATTCAGTTAATATTTCTTTTTTTGGTGTATTTTTATCTTTTAATTCTTTTATATGTTCCAAAACTTTACTAAGATTAATATCACCTTCTCCAATGTAAAAAACATCTATAAATGGCAGCAGTGGTGCTGGATTATATATACAAGAACCACCTGCCATAATAATTGGATAATTTTCATTTCTATCTGCTGTTTTATATGGAATACCAGCATACTTTAATGTGGCTAAAACAGTAGTATAACTCATTTCATAATGTATAGAAAACCCTAAAACATCAAACTCTGAAAGCGGTTTTGATTTTTCAAGACTTATAAATATATCTTTTCCAAAATAGTCAAGAGCATCTTTCCATGGTACAAAAAAACGCTGACAGTATACTTTATCTGATTTATTTACTCTTTCATAAAGCAGTTTATACCCAATATGGCTTGAGCCTATCTCATAAATATCTGGAAATATTAAACAAAAATCTAATAAGTTATTGTTATCTTTCATTATAGAATTAAGCTCTCCACCAATATATCTGGCTGGTTTTGAAACATTAATAAGTTCTTTTATATTCATTTCTATCCCTTTAATCTGTTAAAGAATATCTTCTTAAATGTATAGAGTTAACTATACCTATCATTGTAAAAAAAGAAAGTAGAGATGTTCCGCCATAGCTGACAAAAGGCATAGGAATACCAACAATAGGCACCATACCAACTGTCATTCCAGCATTAATAATAAACTGAAAAAATATATAACAGCCTACAGCCATAGCAATAAGTTTACCCGAGGCTTCCTTTGTTTTCATTGCAATACTGAATATTCTAAATATCAAAAACAGGAAAAGCAATATTACAGCAGTACCGCCAATAAGTCCCTGTTCTTCGTTAATAACTGAATATATAAAGTCAGTATGACTTTCTGGTAAAAAGCTTAAATGTGCTTGAGTTCCGCCAAGAAACCCTTTACCATTAATACCGCCACTTCCAACAGCCACTTTTGACTGCTCTGCATGGTATCCATCCCCCTGTTTATCCTGCACTAATCCAAGAAATACTTTTACCCTTGTCTGCTGATAATCGTGTAAATGCTGCCAGCCAACAGGCACCATAATTGCAACAGCTATTAATGCAATAATAAATACATGACGCTGCACTCCAAGCATAAGCAAAAGCATACCCCATACAGCAACATAAGTTAATGCAGTTCCTAAATCAGGCTGAGAAAATACTAATAAAAATGGAGGTATAAGCATCCAGGATTTTTGAAGTATTTTTATTAAACTAAGCCTTTTGCCATCAAAATCCATAAAAAGCCATGCAAGAGATATTACCCATATTATCTTAAATATTTCTGAAGGCTGCAGTCTTAAAGGTCCAATTCCTATCCACCTTTGTGCTCCCATTTTAATATGTCCTAATATTAAAACTATTAAAAGAAGCAGAATACCTGCACCATAAATAACAGGTGTTAATCTTACTACTTTCCTGTAATTTACATAACTCATTACAAAAAAAGAAATAATACTAAGCACAAGCCACATAAGCTGTCGTTTATAAAAAGCATCTGTTTCACCAGTATATGGGTTGTAGCCAGCACTATATATTGAAACAATACCAATGCCAGCAAGACATAAAACAGCTGCTAAAAGCACATAATCAGTTTCCAGTAAATATTTTTTAAATTTAGCAAACATATATATATTAACCTTTTAGTTTTCATCTGGGGTAACATATCCCATATTAAGCATTTCTTTAATAACTTTACCACCTATTGGAGCAGCACTTGCACCACCACCGCCACTGTTTTCTGCTAAAACAACTATTACATATTTAGGGTCCCGTGCAGGAAAAACACCTGTAAACCATGCATGGTCTCTATATTCTTCTGGTATTTCATCTTTTTCATATTTTTCTGTAATCTTGGCACTTACAACCTGAGCAGTTCCAGTTTTACCGCCTATTTTCATTTCTTTTACCTTTGCTCTGCCTGAAGTACCTCCCCGTTTATATACTGCATCAATTAAACCAGCCATTATATTATCCTGTATTTCTTTTGATACATATATCTGATGCTTTAATTCTGATTCTTTTTCAGTATATTCTCCAGTATTCTGGTCTATAATGCCTTTTAATATTCTAGGCTTATATATTTTACCACCATTAAATACACCACTCATCATAACCCCAATCTGTAATGGTGTTGCAGTCATATAACCTTGTCCAATAGATGTATTTACTGTATCACCAGGATACCAGATATCACCTCTTGATACTTTTTTCCACTTTCTTGATGGATATATACCTGTTTTTTCATTAGGTAAATCTATACCAGTATATTCTCCCAGCGATAAAATTTTTGAATAATATTCCATTTTATCAATATCAAGAGCAAGACCTAAATTATAAAAATAAATATCACAAGACTGAGCAAGAGCTTCCTGCATATTGACTTTACCATGGCCTTCTCTTTTCCAGCATCTGTATGAAAAATATGAGTTTAGATGAAATATACCTAAACATTTATAAGTAGTTTCTGGTGTTACATTTTTTTCTTCATAACCTGCTAAAGCCATTGCGACTTTGTAAACAGAACCTGGAGAATACTGTCCCTCTATTGGTCTGTTAATTAAAGGGCTTCTTTTATCTCTGTGTATCCTTTCCCACTCTGTTTCATTAAGATATGGTGTAAACATATTTAAATCATAACTTGGTGCTGAGTATAAAGTAAGCAAAGAGTTATCTGCAATATCTAAAACAACCACAGCTCCTTTTTTATCTTCCATAACTTCTGCTGCATACTGCTGTAATTCAGCATCAATAGTTAAAACAAGGTCATTACCTGCTGTTGCAGGGTCTTCTTTTAATATATTAACAATTCTGCCTCTTGCATCTCTTTCAATTTCCATAGAACCAGGACTTCCACGCAATTCTTCTTCATACTGAAGCTCTACCCCCATAGTTCCAATATAGCTTCCCCGTTTATATATGTCTTTATTTTTTTCTATATCATAAGGAGTAGCTTCACTTACATAGCCTAATATATGGCTGTAAGAAAGTCCGTCAGCATACTTTCTTACAGAGTGCAGCTCAACACTTAATCCAGCAAAATCATCAGCATACTCTTCAAAATAAGCAATATCAGATAGATTTAAACCTCTGCTTATCAAAACAGATGGTATATGCTTATCTTTTAAATCTTTCATGACTTTATTCATATCAAAATCAATGACTTCCTTTACTCGTTTAAGCATTCCTATTATATCATCACCACGCCTTATATCATCTTTGTTTAATACAAGGTCATAAGATGGTGTATTACTTACAAGAAGATTCATTTTAGAATCATATATAAAACCTCTTTCTGCAATTACTTCTTTTGTTTTTATTCTATTTCTATTTGCATCAACCGCAA
>CAJUJZ010000069.1 GCA_910586745.1 uncultured Mucispirillum sp.
TATATAACATAGTAATGAAAATCAATTTTTATGATTTTTTAGCTTTTTACATAAAATTTTAAGGTACATTTTTCTTCATTTAATACAAATTTTATACTTTAAATTAATTAAGAATAATGATATAGTATACTTCTTTTTTAAATGTAAAATAATAAGGACATATAATGGCAATAATTAATATAAACAAA
Organism: uncultured Mucispirillum sp.; assembly: GCA_910586745.1. Taxonomy (GTDB): domain Bacteria; phylum Chrysiogenota; class Deferribacteres; order Deferribacterales; family Mucispirillaceae; genus Mucispirillum. The sequence continues at coordinate 189 of CAJUJZ010000069.1, forward strand.
CAGTTTTTAAAAATACCATGGAGCAAAAGAGCATTTTTATACTATGTACTTCTTATGCTGAACACTTTTTTATACACTTTAATATTTGATGAACCTAGAATACAGCTTTTAAATTTAGACCAGTATAATACTGCACTTATAATTACACTGGCTGCACTTTTTAATCTTGTGCTGTTTTTTCTGCTTATGCTTTCTAAATGGGCATTTATTATTATAAATCCTGTATTATTTTATATAGGCTCAGTAGGTGCTGTATATGCTGATAAATTTCATCTTGATACAACAGAATACTCTGCAACTAAATTTTTGCTGCATAACACAATAAAATCTTCTATTTCAGAAAACACTACTTATACAGTTTTTATTACACTTATGTTTTTACTTGGTCTTTCACTTGGTTTTGTAAGATTTTTCTTTGCAAGAGATAAATCCGTTATCCGCAGAGGTCAGGTGTTTGCAGTAATATTTCTTATTTCTGTAATCTGCTATAATAATATTTATAATAACTTTAATCAGTTTACTTTACAGCCTTATGCATTTTTTAAAGGGGTGAAAAATTATACAATATCATATCTTTCATATAAATTTTCTGCAGATATTAGGCAGAATAAAATAAATGCTTCTAAAACTGATGATAATATAACAAGTGTTGTTATTTTAATAGATAAACTTTCTAATGCACCATTTAAACAGACAGGCTCTCAGATACATTTAACAAACGGCAGTATCATAATATTTGATAATGTTACAACTGATTATGCAAATAATTACAGCACAAGAAGTGCGGTATTAACTGGTGCTGCAGCCGAAAATATTAACGACATAAATAACAGTAAATCTTTTATAAGCGTATTTCAAAATGCAGGATATAATGTAGAATATTTTGCTGTTTATAATTCACTGCTTTCAAAAGATGCTCTTGCATATAATATTGTAAAAAATGATACTAAAAATATTACAGAAAAATACACAAACAACAGCCCTAACCTTTTTACTTCGCTTGCTTATATAAAAGAATTTACTGTAAAAAATAATGGCGGACTGTTTATTGTAAACGCAGAAGGCTCTGCCCCATTAATCAGCATGAGATATAAAGACTTTATAAATAATAATACATCTGATGATGAATACTGCCAGTATATTGATTATATTGATGCCTATCTTTATGAAACTATTAAGCTTTTAAAAGATAAGAAAGCATTTATTATATTACAGGGCCTAGAAGGTGAAAAATATAACAATGGATTATCTGAAAGCACGGATAGTTCATCTGCTATGATTGTATGGGTATCTGAAAAATTAAATCAAGAATATAATACTGCTGATATTATTTCTGCTCATAAAAATGATAAAGTATTAGATGATACTTTATTTAATACGCTTCCAGGCTGCTTTCAAATGGATAATGCAGTATCTAATAATGGAAGAAATTTATGCAGAAAGAATTAAATACTGCTGATATTTTAATTGAAAAATTAAATATGTCATCACATGCAGAAGGTGGATATTTTAGAAGATATTACCAGTCCAACCAGTATATTACAAAAGAAGACAACACTAAACGCAGAGCAGGAAGTGCAATATATTATCTTTTAAAAAAAGGTCAGTTTTCTGCATGGCATTCTATATTATCTGATGAAATATGGCATTATTATAAAGGCGGACTTTTAGAAATATATGAAATAAAAAAAGACGGCTCACTAATCTGCCATAAACTTGGCGACAGCCTTATATATAATGATGCATCATACAGTGCTGTTATAGAAAGAGGAAGTATTTTTGCTGCAAGACTTATTGACGGAGAATATATACTAACTGGGTGCAGCCTGCACCCAGAATTTTCTTACGATGATTTTATTCTTTATAAAAAAGAAGAAATGCTTTTAAAATATCCAAATCTCATTTCAATTATTAATATGTTCTATTAAAATAAATAGTGAAATGAAGTTACATATAAAGGAAGTGCTATCATACTTACTACAAATGACCATACTGTAAGTATTGTAGAATATTTGTAATTACAGCCATAATATTTACTTAATATTGTAACCTGATTCATTGCAGGCATTGCAGCCTGTAAAATATATACTTCCTGCCTGTCTGCATTAAACGATGTAAAAAACATCATAATCAAAAGAACAGCAGCTGGTGAAGCAATAAACCTGCCTATCATTACAGCCCAGAAATCTTTTGTAATTTTAAAATCAGATAACTTCATCTCTGCAAATACCATACCTATAAATAATGTGGCAAGTGGTGAAGTCATACTTCCAAGCATACTTGCTGGTTTTTGCAGCATTTCAGGCAGCTTAAAGCCAATAAGAACAAATATTACTGCTACCACTGTTGCTGTTAAAGATGGCGTTACAAGTGCCTTTAAATTAATACCGCCTTTACTGCTTCCTGATGATTTTTGCAGAGAATAAACACCAAGTGTCCAGAACAGAATTGTATTTGCAATATAGTATTCAAGAACATAGGCAGCAGAACTATCTCCAAATAATGCCTGATTTACAGGAAGCCCAATAAATACAACATTAGAATAAACAAACAGAGCTAAAAATACACCCATATTTTCCTTTTTTACTTTAAAAAGCCTGGCTGTTATATAGCCTATAGGATAGAGAACTGCAGTTGCTATTAATGCAACTAAAATACCGCCAGCTGATTCCATAAACTGTGCTTTAGTAAACTGGTAAGGAAGTGCTGATAAAATATAAGCTGGAAATGTTAGATTAACAACAAGCCATGCTATGCGTGAACCAAACTCTGTAGATAAAATTTCTTTTTTTGTAAGAATGTAACCTACTGCGATTAATAAATATACAGATATAATACTTTGAATAGAATCTAAAAAGCTCATATAAACCTTCTTATGTCTTTTAAATTTTTGCCTATTTGTATTAATACTCTTTTTTTATAAAATCAAGAAAAAATTTAATAAAATTTACATCTGCCTTTTGTTGCATATTTTATATATGTTTTATCCAGATATCTATATGGTAATAAAAGCTTATCTCTGTCTTTTGGAATGCCAAGTCTTGATGTAATAACTATATTTTCAGGTATATATCCAGTATCTTCAATATACAGTTCACTATTAAACTGTTTTTTATCCCATAATGCTCTATCAATTATTAAACTTTTACAAAGTAATGTCTGACCTGAAGCAAGATAATATATATCTCTTAATTTATCATTCTTTTTATTTATCTGCTGCATAAAAGAAAGTGTATCCATATCATTATCAAGAAAGCATATACCAGATTTGATAAGCACAGCATCACCTTCCCCTAATGCACTAATATTAAATGATGCTCCTGCTCTGCTGTGATACATATATATAGTACCTGCATCCATAAACATAGCAGCACAACTTAAAGAATAACCAAGACTTGAATGACTTGCAGATTCTGCTTTAGAATATGCTTCTGTTTCTATAATTCTTGCCTTTAATATAAAATTATCTATTTTTCTGCATAATACTTTTCCAAGCAGCGATTTAGCAAGTGTTAAAACATCTTTTTTAAAAAAATTTTTATCTAATATCATTAAAAAACCCAGAACTACACTATATTTTATATCCTTTTTTTATGTGCAGTAATAATAGTAAAGCTGCTTGCATTAACAGTTATAATAAAGTCATCAAAAGATATATATAAATTCTTGCCTCTTCTAAATGTGTTAGTCTTTTTTTGAGATATTTGTTTTTTACACCATTCAATAACATCATCACAATCATTTAAAGATAAATTCTTTTTTATTCTAATGATACCAAGTTTTGTAGTATGTAATTTTTCCAGATTTATTAATAATTCCTTTTCCATATTACATTCCCTTATATAATGCTTATTAATATTATCTTATATTATGCTACAATACAACAAAAATCTACTATAATATTGATAAATAATATAATTATGCCGTTATATCTGTATTTTTAAAAAAATAAATATTTTTTTGTAACTTTTATTTTCCTGCTGCAACATATAAAACATAAGAAGCAAATAACAAATAAAAAAAGGAGCAATCTTATGAAAAAACTATTTGTAACATTTTTTACAACAGTCATCTCACTGTTTGCACTTACTGCATTTGCTGCTGATATGCTTATCCAGCCAAATCAGCTGCCACAAAACTCCCAACAATTTATAAGCAAAACTTTTAAAAATGCAAATATTGTTGCAGCTAAAAGGGATAAAGACAGTTTTGAAGCTATCCTCAATACTGGTGCAAAAATTGAGTTCAATTTAAACGGTGAATGGAATGAAATAGAAGCTTATTCAGCACTTCCTGATGGTCTTCTTCCTGTAGCAGTTGAAAAAGCAGCTAAAAGTCAGGGTGGTCAAATCATTAAAATAGACAAAGATTTTGGATATTTTGATGTAAAATTAAACAACAATCTTGAACTTAAAATTGATATGAATGGTAATATCTTAAAAAGAGAAATTGACTAACCCTTATCCCTTTAATATATAACCTATCCGCCTGTTTCCACTTTTGGAAGCAGGCATTTTTTTATAAAGTTCATATCGCATAGTCAGAAAAAGTATCCTTGTAAGAAAATTATCATAATTATATTGTTATTGCACAGCTGACAATAACATAGATGTTATAATTATATCATACTGAGACTAAGGCGAAGTATTACAAGAAAAGAAGCAGGATACTTCGTCTGAAAGTGAGCAGTAGATGAACTTGTTTCGGCAGAGTATGATTTAAAAAATACAAGGGAAGCATCTTCTGCAACACAAGGACTTTCCAAGCGAGCAGCACAGTATTTTTTAATATAAACTTATTAAGTCATTTTGAGCCTGATTTTTAAAGACAAAAAATCTAAATTATATATTACAGTAGTGCATAAATCCAAAAATGTAAAAAAATACACCAATCTTAAAACAGTATTAAAAATTATTAGTGAAATGATTTTTAATAAAATGAGCAAAATAAATAGATTATTACATTTATTTATAATCATAAATATCCATCCTTTTAAACCTTAAAAAACATATTAAAAATATAAAAACAGTTTTTTTGTAACTATTTTATTTCAACTGCGACTAATAAAATATAAAGTAAAGATATAAAAGGTTTTAAGCCTTAAAAGGAGTTATATTTATGAAAAAAATCTTAGTTTTAACAGCAGTATTTTTAATGACAGCAAGTCTTGCATTTGCAGATATGGTAATTGCACCTGATGCACTGCCTGCAAATGTAAAACAATTTATTCAGAATAATTTTCCTACTTCTAGTATTATGTTTGCAGAGCAGGATTATAATAGTATTGAGGTAAAATTAAATACAGGTGTAGAAGTTGAATTTTATACAAATGGTGATTGGAAAGAAATTAAAGCATATCAAAACTTTCCAACAGCAGTTTTACCTGCCCCAGTTGCAGATGCAGTAAAAAATGCTCATCCTCAGGCTTTTATTATAAAAGCAGAAAAAACATGGAATGGTTTTGAAATAAAAACAAGTAATATGATGGAAATATATATTACTGCAAATGGTCAAATAATGGGACAAAAATTTGACGACTAATATTTTAAAAGATAGTATAATCACAACTACCCGTTAAACAACGGGTAGTTTTTTAGGCTATAATTCACTATCACTTGCAGTGTTTATTGGTGCTGACTTATTAAAATCACATCGCAGTAATTATCATTTATAACTAACTGGACTTACCCAGAAACTTTGTATACCAGTCATTTTAAGCCTGATTGTAAAGACGAAAAATCTAAATTATATATAATTACATTTAGATACTTTGCCTTTCAGGCTCAATAAGACACGGATGCAGGCTCAGAACTAGCTTTAGTAAGCTATAGACAAACTTGTTTTGGTAAAGTGTGATTTAAAAAATACAAGGATGTATTTTTTAATAAAGGATAAATTTATTTACTTCGTTTTATCAGTCTAAGTATTACCTTATTTATATTAAATTTTCTCTCTATATTCATTGCATTTAGAAGTATAATTTAAATTTAATTTGCCTGATCACTTATATTTATTATAGATCACTTTTTTATGTATTTTACAGCAAGCATTAAATTACACCTAATATCTCTATGCCTTCATAGAAACATAAACTTTTTAATATATCTTTTATACTTTTATAATATTTATTATAAATCATTTTTCTTCTATGCTAAAGAGTTACTAAAAAAGCCACTGAATATCAGCGGCTTTTGTTTTATTTTATTGCATTAAAACTATACATTAAATTTACTTATTAACATTTTTAACCCGTCTGTTCTTTCCTGTAGATGTGCAACAGTTCTATTAACTTCACTTACTGCCTGATTACTTTCTTCAATACCTGCTGCAATTACTTGAGTATTATCAACAACTGTTAATATCGTGCTGTATTGGTTAGACACACTTGCAGCAACTGTTTTCATTTCTCTGTGTAAGTCCATAACGCTTTCAACAGCACTTTTAAATCCTTCATTAGTTTCGCCAATATTATCAACACCAGCCTGAACACTCTCTACTGATTTTGTCATCTCAAAAGAAGCAAGATTTGATTTCTGCTGCAATGAGCCTATAATAGATTCTATTTCGCCAGTAGCATGCTGTGTTCTTTCTGCAAGTTTTCTTACTTCATCTGCAACTACTGCAAATCCCCTGCCTGCTTCACCTGCTCTTGCTGCTTCAATTGCTGCATTTAATGCAAGAAGATTTGTCTGGTTTGCAATATCATTAATAACACTTAATATTTCACCTATCTGGTTAGAGCTGTCTGCAAGCTCTGAAATAACTGTTTCTAATGATACTGTTTCATTTTTTATAGTCATCATATCCTGCTGAACACCATTTAACTGGTCTGCTCCAGACTGAGTTTTTACTGCAGCTCCTTCTAATATATCCATATTAGTATCAAGTGCCTGTGATGTTTCATTAGAAATATCTCTGACAGTATCCATACTTAAAACCATATCAGATATTTGTTTAGCCTGAGAATCAAAAGTTGTTGATAACTCTTCCATTGTAGCTGCAAGCTCGTTATTACCTGAAGCAACTTCATTTGTTGCATCTTTTACTTCTTTAATAATAATCTGCACATTTTCTATAAAAGAATTAACATGTGCTGCTAGTTTTCCAAACTCATCTTTTGAGTTAATATCTATGCGTTTAGTTAAATCACCATCACCATTTGTTAAATTACTTATCCTTGCTACAAGAACATCTAAAGGTTTAATAACACTAATATTTAATGATAATATAACAATAAATGCTAATACTATAGCCAAAACAGCAAAAAAGGAACTAGTTAAAAGAGCTTTTTTCTGACTGGCAATAATGTTATCAGCAGCTATTCTCACATCATCTGCAGAAAGTCTTTCATATTCTTCTAATTGAAAAAATAATACATCTCTACTGGTATTAACTTTCCCCATAGATGAAGAAAACTCAGTAAATAAAGGCTCTGCATTTTTAGCCATTTTTTCAAGCTCTACAATTTTATTAGAGATATATGCTAAATCATCTATATATTCTCTTAATCTTGCTACTTTTCTTGCTTCTTGTATATGTTCTCTCATTTCATTTATTTGCTGATAAATAGAATTATACACTTCCATACTGTAAGTAGTTCCTGAAAGTATTGTATTAGCAATAGATACTGTTTCTAAAGCATGCTCTTTTGCTTCACCAAGTAAAAAAGAAAGATTAAAGAAATTAAGAATACGCTCTTGCTCATTTCTGCCAATATAATCTTCCATAATATTAGCAGTTCTTTCTTGTATTCTCTCAGTAGCTGTGAATAAATCATTAGCAGTAGCAAGGAAAGAATCACCATTATCTTTAAGTAATTTAAAAGAATTAGTTACCCTTTGGGAGCTTACAGCAAAATCTTCAACACCACTATAAAATTCATCTAACTGATTATAATCAGAAAACATTTTAGGATTCTTATTTACTATATTTTTAAACTGATCTAAATTATCAGAATCTATTGCTTTTTGCATATTCTCAATATATTTTTGATCACCAGTAATTACATACTTACTTACATCAGAATTAACATTCAATACATTAGTTTTAACAGCAGTAAGTAGTAAATTCGCAGCTAAACTAACTTCATCAAGAGTTTCTGCTTCATTTGTCCCTTTTATACTCGCTATTATAGAGAATGAACTTGCTAAAATACATGTTAAAGCGAGTATAATAGTAAAAGTATTAATTTTTTTTGCAATAGTAAATCTAAACACAGTATTCTCCCACAATCATTATTTTTTTAAAAAAGTATATTAAAATTTAGAACAAATGTCAATATAAATTATACTTTTGATTCTTAACTGCTCTTAACTAACAGGACATATGTTACACTTTTGATAAAAAATTTAAAATCATATTCATATTTTCAAGACAAAAAGCAGAAAAATATAAAATGGTTTTTAAATAAAAACAGATAATAAAGGCAGCATTTTATAATAAAAATAAAATGACTGATATAAAACTGGTAAAATTATAATTATCTTTAAACTTAAAATATTCTAATGCAAATATATAAAACTAACTTGTATTAAGTTATAATAATATATATTTAATTACATCAAAATGTAAGAATACAAATAAAATGCTGTAAATAACAGAATATTAATTTTATTGTTTATTTTATCATTTTATATATAGCTTCTTCCACCCATATATACTTTACTCCAGTATTTATTATTTAACTTATCTGTTCTAACAGTAGTTCCTTTTCTTGGAGCATGTATAAATTTACCATCTCCAACATATATACCTACATGGCTTACTCTTTTACCTCCACCTGTTGCAAAAAATACTAAATCACCTTTTTGCAAATCTTTCTTATAAACAAATCTGCCTGCTTTAAACTGATCCCGTGATACTCTAGGAATAGAAAGCCCATTAAGTCTGTAAACTGCCCTTGTAAGCCCACTGCAGTCTACACCAGAAGCAGTATTTCCACCCCATACATAAGGTGTACCTATATATCTATATGCTGTTTTAACAATTTCATTTCGTAAATAGTTAGAACCCTGTTTTTTTGTTGGTGCAGAGCGTGACTTATACAGTGCATAACTTTCAGGGATAACAACAAAAAATTCATTAATTCTTCCCTGAGACTGCAGTTGTTTACCACGGTTTCTTGCTTCTTCTATTGTCCTATAACTGCCAAACCTTACTTTATAAATATCTCCATCTCTAAACATAAATGCATCAAGCCCGCGTTCTATCAAAGAATCAACAAAATGGCCTGCATTATTAGGATTTTTAAATGCTCCAACCTGTATAGAGTAACCTTCTCTGTATATACCAAAATCTGCAGGATTACTGCTGGATGTTGATGCACAGCCAGTTATAAATATTAAAATCAAAGCAAAAATAATATAAAAACGCTTCATTAAAACCTCTTATATAAATATTTGTTACAATTTAATTTTTAGAGCAGTTTGAGTATTAGTATCTGCCTTAAAATATGGTTTTTCTTCAAAATGAAAAGCTGATGCTATAACATTTTTAGGAAAATATTTAATAGTTTTATTATATTCCATCACTAACTGATTATATCTATCTCTTTCAATTGAAATCCTGTTTTCTGTACCTGCAAGCTCATCAATTAATGCAGTAACATTTTTATTTGATTTAAGCTCTGGATAATTATTCATTAGAACTATTAAGCGTGATAATGCTAAATCCATCATATTATTGGCAGCTATTTTATCAGAAATTGTATAAGCCTGTTTTACTACTGCCCCAGCTTCTGCTACAGTAACAAATACATTTTCTTCATGTTTCATATATCCTTTAACTACATTAACAAGATTTGGTATTAAATCATACCTTCTTTGAAGTTTTGATTCTATTACAGCAAACTGGTTATCTATTTTTTCATTTGCTGTAATAAAGCTGTTATAAACACTTGCTGTATATATTCCCACAGCTATACAGTATATAAAAAAAAGAGCTGATAATATCTTGATAACTTTATTCATATTTCACCTGATATATTATTTATAATCAATTTGCTTTTGTCAATAATTATCTTCTAAATGCACCACCGCCACTGCTTCTGCTGCGTGAAGAACCTCCAAAACTGAACCCGCCTCCACTTCTTCTTGATAAACGGCTTGAACGATAGCTGCCGCCACCAGATGAACCATTTTTACTAAAAATATCCGAAACTATTCCAAAACCTATCATTAAAACAACTGCTATACCAACTAAAATATCAGATAATAAACTGTCAATCTCTAAAGCAAAAGCTGAAGCCACTGCAAGAACTAAGCCATATAAAGCAACCTTTCTAAAAGAACGAACAAATATTATTACAGCAAAAAGTATTATAAAAAAAACTACTGTCATTATAATCTCTAATAAAGCATATATACTTTTCTTTGATACTGCATACTCATAGGGCATAGTATAATAAGACAGTAATTTTTCATCATTTATTTTTATATTGTATGCTTTTGCAATAATATCTACAGACTGTTTTACAGCTTCCCGCAGAACCTGTATACAGTTTCCATTTTGTTTGTATGATAATATCATTCTCATACGAGAGAACTCATTATCTTTATCTACTAATCCTAAAAGACTACTTATAACTTCTGCCTGCTGTTCTGCATTAAGTTCACTTTTAGAACCTAATGTTTTTTCTGCTTTTTCAATAGTTTTCATAAACATTTGTTTTGAATAATTATCTGGTTCTATTACAGTAAAATCACTATCCATATACAGTTCTTCACCATGATATGCATATTCTAAAGCAATCTTTTTAATACCTTCCATATAAGTTTCTGATAAAATTGGCTTTAAGCCATCCCCGGCAATCATATCCATTCTGCTTTCATAGTTTTCTGAATTATAGTAATAAACTATTAATAATCCATTATTATTTTCAAGTTTATCAAGCTGATATTTAGCAAATAATTTTTCAGTTGAAATTTTACCTTTTAGACTGTCTTCCCTTACAAAAACAGCGGCTATTTTTGGCTTATATTTACTTTGCTGAAATAAATAATTAATTCCATAAAATTCTTTAGAAAAAGAGTCATCTAAAACATATGTATTATATCCTTCTTTGTAATACCCTGCTAACCCGTTTGTATTAGTGTACATACTTAATTTTTCTTCAACAGTAGCTTCATTCTTATTTATTATTTCTTCTTCTACAGCTTTAAAGTTTATAAAATTAAAACTGAACATAACATAAAGGGAAACAATAAAAAATAGTGAAGAATAAAATAATGCAAACTGATATGGCATATTTGAAAAATCAAACTTATTTTTTTGGGGAATAAAAGTAAGTGTTAAAAGATTTTTACTAATACTTTTCTTCGTATTATCTTTATCAATATTTTCTGTAACATCATTTTCTTGAACATTATTTGCAGTTTCACTGTTTTCTAATAGTATATTATCTTGAGATATATTTTCATGATTTAATTTATCATCTTGATTTTGTTGACCTGTGCTATCAATTTGAGTGTCTTCATTTTTTTTATTTTTCTTTTTCTTTTTTTTGTCTGGTTCAGTATCTGAATCTAACATATATATTGATAAAACAACAGGTAAAAAAATAAGGGCAGTAAAAGCAAAAACTCCAGTATTCAAAATTAATTCAATAAGCATTATTACGAATGCTGGGAAAAAAATTATCATAGCTGCATATCTTTTAGAAAAAATTAAAAGAATAATAATGCAGCAAGCT
>CAJUJZ010000070.1 GCA_910586745.1 uncultured Mucispirillum sp.
ATTATAACAATTTATAATAATGTTATATTATATTAATTATACAATAGTGTAACTTTAAAATTAACTGAAGATGATCTGCCTAAATTATCTGTTACTGTTAATTTATGGCTTCCAAGCACAGGTTTCCAAAAAAATGGTGTATTAATATCTGATGAACCAGCAAACCTGTTATCTATAAAATAATAAAGAATTTCCGCATCACTGTCAGATGATACGATAAAAGCTATATCTTTTTTACTATCATTATATATGCTGTATGTAGACATACTTACAGGACTTAAAATCTGTGGCGGATTACCTGTATTTGCAGTTATGCTGATTTTACAACCTGGTATAAATTTAGGCGGCTGCTGCTTTTGTATGCCTGATTTTTTAAAAAGATTGTTTATATCTGACGGCCAGAATTCATATACTTTCATTTCTGTTGTTTCTTTATCATAATAGCAGGCTCTTAAACCTGTTTTTTTATCTATTGGAACAGCTCTAAAAACATCTGTTACTTTAATAGGTGAAACACCTGGAATAAAATATCCTTTTTCAAGATTTGCACAATATTTATTAGGCAAATCACCAGTTGGTGCACATATATCTACTTCTTTAATATTAAGCATTTCATCTGGCTTTTGTTTCTCATATACCACATTTTCATTATATTTTAATGCTGAAGCTATATTAAAAAACAGCATTCCAGCAGAAGTTCTGCCTAAAAATGCAGGGTTTCCTGTGCCGTCAAAATTGCCTACCCAGCAAACTAATACATAATCTCCTAAAATACCAGCTGTCCAGGCATCTTTAAAGGCATAAGATGTTCCTGTTTTCCATGCTATATAATCATTATCAAAAACTGATGACGGCTTAGGGTTATAGTAAAGCATATCAACAGTTAAAAATGCAGCCTCTTTTGAAAACATACGGTAACTGTCGTCTTCGCATTTTAAATCCTTTAAATAATTGATACATTTTTCTTCGCCAAGATTTGCAAGTCCAGCATACATTTTTACAACATTTTCCATAGTTACTTCAAAGCCGCCTATGGCAAGAGCTGTGCCATAGTATTCTTCTGGCTGCAGATTTTCTATACCAGAATAGTATAATAAGTCATAAAAAGATGATTTTGGAAGCTTTGTTAAAAGCTCAATAGCAGGAATATTTCTTGAATGAACAAGGGCATCCCTTGCAAATAAAGGGCCCATAAAGCCTCTGTCTGAATTTTCAGGCGAATATGCTCCATACTGTTTTGGTGCATCTTTCATCATAGATTTTGGATGTATCAATCCTTTTTCAATAGCTAAGCCAAAAATAAAAGGCTTTAATACAGAGCCTGGAGAACGCATTGCTTCTACTCCATTTACCTGCCCAAATATTTCACTGTTAAAATAATCTGCAGAGCCTATATATGATACTACTTCCATAGTTTTATAATTCAGCAGCATTACAGCCGCATTATTTATACCTTTAGTTTTATTATTAATAATATATTCAGATACTGTATTTTCTAAAAGCCTTTGTTTATGAATATCTATTGTAGAATATATACTGCCCCTTATACCACGGCTTAATATATAATCAGTAAAATGCGGTGCTGCAAAGGGGAGATTTTTTGGATGCCTGACAGATACTTCCATATCTAAAAGTGATGATAATGATGCATCTTCTGGATGATATTTAAGCCATGTTGGAAAAATTCGTTTTCTGCTTTCTATACCATTTTGTATTCCTATTTTACTTGTTGGTACTCTTTTTACTGGATTTTGTGGTATAACTGTTAAAGTAATACTTTCAAATAAAGTAATATCTTTAGCATTTACATTAAAGTATATTAAAGATGCAGCTTCTGCCCCTTCTATATTATGACCATAGGGAGCAAGGTTTAAATATGCTTCTAATATTTCATTTTTATTATGTCTTATTTCTAATATTACAGCATAAAAAATCTGCTTTAATTTTCCTAGAATTGTTTTTGAATTAATATTATATTTAAGCCTTGCAAGCTGCATAGTAATAGTAGATGCACCAAAAGGCCTGTTATCCTGCTTAATGAGCGAAGTAAATGCTCTGAATAATGCAACAGGGTTTACTCCAAAATGATAATAAAACCACCTGTCTTCATATAAAAGTGCTGCATCACGCAATTTTGGCGATATTTCATTAAGCGGTTTATATACCCTGTATATACCATCATTAGCTAATGTAAGCCTTATTAAGTTATCATCTTTATCATATATGGCTGTTGAAAAGCTTACATTTTCAAGTATTGGTTTTGCAGTTATCTTTAATAAAAGTACTGTAAATATTAATATGGCTGATATTAAGATAACTGCATTAAATAATAAGTTTTTAAATTTATTCTGCTTCATTTATTATAAAAGTAAATGAATTGCCTGTTGCATTAATATCTCTATTATACAAGCTCTCTGCATAAGCTGGCGGCACTGTAAATGTTCCTGAAGATAAAAGTTTTATTTTATAAGTTACTGTATTATCATATCCTTTAGGAATATTTAAATATATAATTGCTCTATCTTCCCTAAATTCATGGCTTTCATAAGCTCTTGGTACATTTATTCCAGATTGAGTTAATATTTCTGTGCCACCTGGCACTAAATCAGTAATTGCAGTTATTACACTGTTACTTGTCATACTATCTTTCTGTTTAATTCTTAATGATACAGTAACTTCATCGCCTTGTTTACCTTGTGTTATTTTATTACCGTTTTTATCATAGAATGATTTTGTAATCTCTATGCCATTTGATGTTTGAGCCGTAATATTTTTATCAAAGCCGCTTGTTGTAACATAATAATAGTAACCTAATTTATTTGCTTTATCAAAAGATACATTAATATTTTTTATATCTTTAGAAAATACAGCTTTGTTTTTATTATTTTCATCAACTGTTACACCTTTTCCTTCATCAGCATATAAAGGTGCAGTGTCATTACCAGTGCTTATTCCATAAAGGGCAGCAAGAGCAAATGCACTTGAGAATGAATTATAATATCCATCATTAATATCCTGCAGAATTTTATTAACAAACCCGCTTTCTTTTTCAACAAGTTTTGGTGCATGTCTTCCTGTTAAATATATATATCTTGAAATATTTGTAAGTGAATCATAAAAATCACCATAAAATAAATATTTGATATATGATGGTTTAGATGACTGTAAAAGTTCATAACCTTTAGTTTCATTTTTATAAAGAATATATGATGCACCCATATAGGACGCTACAAGCGATTTTTCCCAATCTTTATAGCTTTTAGAACAGTATTCTTCAAGCACATTTAATGCTCTTGAATTTACTGTGCCTGTTCTTGCAAGCAGATATACTGCATAAGCAATATTATCTGCATCATAATGGCTGTATGGTCTGCTTGAAGCAATACTTTTAAGAAACTCTAATGCATTATTATATAAACTTTCAGGCACATTAAAGCCTAACTCTCTTGCATCAATTAAAAGCTGAGTTGCATATATTGCTGGTAAGTTATAAACATAATTTCCACCGCTCCAGTATGTAAACCCACTTACACCTTTTTGGCGTTTAATAAGCTCACGAATATATGCATTAAATACATCCTGCACTTCTTTTGTATTAATAGTGTCATTTGTAGCAGCAAATATTACTACTGGATATATTTTACTTGTAATCTGCTCAGTGCAGCCATAAGGATAGTTTTGCAGATAATTACCTATTCCAGATACTGCCATTAATGGATTAGAAGATACTGCAACTTCTCTTTTAACAGCAAAATCATACATATCTCTATTATTAACTTTAATAGATGATTTATCGCCAATAAAAGAGCCTATTTGAATGTTAGTTCTGTATGGCACAGCAGGGCGTACAGATGATGTTACTTTTGCTTTTATTGTATCTTTAATACCAGCAGCTTTTGCTTCTAATACAATTTCTGCACTGCCTAACTCATCAAGCACTTCCACATCAAATAAAAGCAGAGCTTCACCGCCATTTTTAATTTGTACAGTTTTTGTAGTTTCCCCTTTAATTGATAAATGTTTTGATGGTTGTGCAGTTACTGTAATTGCTGCATTATCTTTACCATCTATTAAGTTTGTAATACCTACTGATAATTTAAATTTATCACCTGCTACTGCTGCATAAGGCATATTAGGTGTCATAATTATTGGAGCTCGTGAAATAAAAGATGTTTCTGTGCTGCCTACAGCTTCGTCAGATACTGCTACAGCCATAACTTTCATAGAGCCATTAAAGTGTTCTGGTATTTTAATAGTTTCAGTTTTCTTTTCACTTTTCTTTACATCTATAATATGTGACCAGTGAGCAACAGGTTTTTCCACAACTCTTGCAAAAGGGTTAAGCTTTCTTGCAACCATATCTGCCATAACTGCATTTTCACCACCGCCAATACCAGAAAGCTCGCTTAATATTTTATAATCCGGCAGAATTAAGTCTGCTGTCTGCTTAGTAGTTACTAATAAAGCAATTTTCTGCATAAAGAAATCAAGTGGGTTAGGAAGTTTATAACCTGCCACTTGCAGTATACCTTCATCTACTCCATATACTATAATTTTTCCTGATTTATCTGCAGAATATTCCACTTCTACACTGCTGCCAGGAAGCACAACTTCTGGAGTTTTAAGGTTAATATTTATTTTATATTTTGATTTATCAATACTAAATGGTGCTACAGCATAACTTAATGGTTTTGAATAAATATCTTTAGATGCAATATCTCTTACAAATGTTACATTGATATAACCATTGCCTTTTAATTCTTCTGGCACTTTTATTGTTTCTATTATAGTATTTGTATCTGCTTTAAACCATTTATATGCATATACTTTTTCTTTTTCAATAGTAATTAAGCCATAACCAGAATATGGTGCTGTAATATTCATTTTTATTGTATCGCCAGCTTTATATTCAACCTTATCAAGTTTTAAAGCAAGCTCTGCTTCTTTTGCAAGTGATGTATCTATAGTTTCACTGCCTGAAACAAAATATTCTATTTTCCCTATAACTGTATTATCTTTATCTACTATTTCATATACCAAGTCACCATTAACAGATGTAGGAAGTAATATATTTGAGCCTTTATCACTTATGGATATTGGTCCGCTGTTTACAACATTATATCTTTTAATTGTGCTGTATCTGTATCTGCCGCTGTAATCTTTAATATACTGATTAACATAAGTTATTCTTGACAGTCTGTACTTTAAGTTATCAAGAGCAATTTTATTAAGGTTGCTGTCTACTGCTATAAAGTTAACATTAGCACTTTCATTTAAATCTAAATAAAAAAGATAGCTGTCTGTATAGTATCCTACTAAATACTCAGCTGGAGAAACTTTTATACTTTTATAGCCGGTAACACCATCGCCACTGCCTTTTTCAAATACTTCGCCACTAAATTCAAGAAGGTATGTGCCTTTTACAAAATCATTAAATAAATTTGATAAATTATATTCAGTATATCCATTATTATCAGTCTGTTTTTCATTAAGTTCTGGTTTATATGGTTTACGAATATAGCTTCCACTTTCTACATAAGGGTCTGTAAATCTGTAACCTTTATACTCTGGGAAATAATAACCAGATGGTGTAAATGTAACATCAGCTTTTACACGCCTTTGTGCTGCTGGAGTGCCAAACATATTATCAGCTTTTATTTTTGCAGTAATGTTATCAGTTTTAACCCAGCCTTTTACATTTTTATTATTAAATGAAACATCAACACGGATAGTATCAGTATCAAATTCTTTTAACTCAAAAGATACACTGCCAAGAGATACATCTTTATCACCACTGTTATTTAAAAGATAAATTATTGCTGTATAATAACCTGTTGTAAAATAGCTTTGTGTTTCAACATCTAAATCTAAAAAGCCTGAGTTATCAAGAGAATATTTTTCACTTAAAACAACTTCATTTTTTGGAGATTTTACAGTTATCTCAACAGGAATACCTGATAAATCTTTTTTCCAGCCTGCATCTTTTATAATAGAAGCAATATGAACAGTTTCACCAGGTCTGTATATACCCCTGTCTGTAAACATCATTGATTTTAACGAATCTGCACTGCTGAGATATTCACCTCCAATATCAAATTTGGAATATTCAATATTTCTTTGATATGTAAGCGGAATATATGTAAAATCATCATCTTTTTTAGCAGTTACAGCAATAGGTATATTTCTATCATCTTCATCTTCAGATATCTCATATTTAAAATGACCATTGCCATCTGTCTGACCAGAAATAATTGGAAGACCATTTTTTGCTATTACTTCAACTTTTGCATTTTTTACAGGCTCACCTTTTGATATGGAAGCAACAAAAACATCTACTTGGTTATTTTTGTTTTCTTTTGCTATCATATACATATCAGTAACAAGTATAAACCTTGATGTTTCTATATAATTACTGGAACTATTACCGTAATATTCATCTTCATATTCATCATAATAATAATCATCATCGTAATATGTATTTTTATAAATTCTCTTACCAGCTGCATCTAAGCCATCCGCTTTCACATAATAAAGACCAGGTTTTGCACCAAGATATTCTTCTAAATTAATAGCAGCATAGCTTGGCATAACTCTGTCATTTGAAGCAAGTGGAAGTTTTGCTTTTTTATATTCAGCAAAGTTTGATGTATCCATTGTATATCTATCTTTAAATGTAACATCACCTAAACCAGAACTGTTTGTAAAATTAATTATATGCTGCACCTGTTCTGGAAGTATTCTACCTACTTCTACATTTAATGCATTTAAGCCTCTTGTTTCAAATGTAACCATTTTCTGACTTTTTAGAGAAAGAAGAGAGCCCTGCTGCATAATATTTACTGTCTGCGGAAGTCTGTGAAATGTTATCCTTTCTTTATATTCATTATTAAATGATTTTCCTGATACTGAATTAAGTGTATTTTTAATAACAAAATAAAAGCTTTTTTCTTCATCATACTTTTTATCATCATATGCATCTACATAAAAGGAAAGAACTGTATCAGCATTATTTCCTGTATAGATTGGTGTCATAGTTACTCTGCTTTTTACATCATTATTTGAATATAAAAATGCCTCTACCCCATCATGATTATAAAAAAGACCACTTTGCTGCACCATATCAGACATATTTACTGGCAGAGAAAATGTTACTGCAAGCACATTTCTTGGGTTTCCTTTTTCATCATTTGTAATAAAAGCCCTTACATCATCTACAAAGAAGGATTTTTTCTCAAGGATTTTGTTGATTACATAAGAATGAGATATTTCATATTCCAGTTTTCTGCTGCCATCAGCACTTGAAATTTTTGGAAGTGTAAAATTTAAAACAATATCATTATCTGTAAACATTTTAAATTTAGATGACTTAATAACAGCACCATAACCATTTTTATCAAATGTTACTTTAAATGGTATTTCCTGCCCTGCTAATGTTAACTTAGCCTCTTTTTTAAACTGTTTTTGGTCAAATAAATAATTAAAAAGAATATGCAGAGAGTATTCTCTTTCTTCATTATCAAAATCATTATTAATATATTCTGAATTTATTTGGAATGTAAAAGGGTCAGTTTTAAAAGAAAATTTATTATTAGGAAGCTTATAATAATCATTAAAAATTGTTTTATCAATAGTTACAGTGTATTTCATATCAGCAGTCCATTCCTGCTGTGGAGTATAAAGTAAAGATTTATTATTTTTCAATGTCCATTTCCCTTTTATTTTTGGCTCTATTTGTATATATTTTTCTATATTTTCTGCCATACCGTCTTTAAAAGCATGGTTTGCAGAATCAGAAGAAAATACAATTTTTACCATAGAGGATGGTAATGAAATATTACTGCTTGATGGTTTTTCAATATTATATGTTAATAATGTTTTATTTTTTACAGCTGTTTCTTTACTGTTTTTTACAGCACCATTTTTTGCAATATCAACCTGCTGATTAGGGTTATTAGACATTTTAGGTGTCTTTTTATTCTGGTTCTCATCCTGCTGTTTACTTTCAGACTGCTGTGCAGTATTAACTGTTTCCTGAGATGCACCATTTTGCTCATCACTATTTTTACATGCAGATACTGCAAAAATAACTACTAATGTTAAAAATAAACTTAATAATAACCTTTTCATATTTATCCCCATTTATTATATATTAAAATTCTTTACTACTTGCATCATTCATTATATCTGTTGAAATTTGGTTTACTCTATCAGATACTTCTTTTGTAGAAACTGCAACATTTAATGTACTTTCAGTAACTGACTGCAGTTCTAAAATAGATGTATGCATTGCCTGCATTTCATCAGTTTGAGCAGCTATTGCAGAATCCATATCATTTATTGCATCAACCAATGCATTTGTATTAGATGAAATTTCCTGTAAATTTTTCTGTGTTCTTTCTGCCAGCTTTCTTACTTCATCTGCTACTACTGCAAATCCTCTGCCATGCTCTCCAGCACGCGCTGCTTCTATTGCTGCATTTAATGCAAGCAAGTCAGTCTGGTCTGCAACATCATGAATTACATCTATAATATTTCTTATGGCTTCAGAATGTGCTACCACATCTTTTGCCCTGATATTTACAAGCTCCATAGATTTATTTAAATGCCCTAATGATGCAATATTTTTATCAAGATGTGTAGATTGTGTTTCTGCACTTGACTGAAGAGTATCTACATGGTCTTTTAATTCATTTGAAGCACCCATTAAGTTTTCACATGTGTTCATAGAAGTATGCAGCATTTCCCTAATCCTGCTTCCCATAAGATTAATGCCGTTAATAACTGCTAATAACTCACCTTCTAAAAGGCCTGCATCTATATAATCTCTAAAGTCGTTAGCTGAATATTTTTCTACAACAGCTAAAATATTCTGCATAGTTGAACTTAAATTAGCAAAAGTATCATTAATATGATCTTTTAAGCTGTTTAATGCAGGATTATGGGTAGAAGCATTTATTGCAACACTTAAATAACCCTTCTCAACCTGTGCAGATACTTTTAATGATTCTTCTATTAAGTTATTATCTTCTTTTAATTCTTCATGAAGTTTTCTCATCTGCTCATTAATCGCATCAGATATTTCCATAAGTTCATCTTTGCCACTAGGTTTATATATTGTTACTTCATTTTCTGATTTATGGCTTATATAATCAAAAAATTTAAATATAGATGTAGTTAATTTATGAAGCGGTATAACAACAGCCATTCTTATAACTATATTTACTGTAGTAAAGAATATTAAAATAAAAATAATAATTCCTGTAAACATAATGGTGCGTAAAAGTAAAATATCTTTAATATAATCATCTTCTAATGCACTAATAATTATATTCCAGCCTAAATCTTTATTATATATATCTTTAGCTATAAATTTTTCATTATCATAATTATATAAAAATACATTATTTTCTTTTATTTCATCAGCAAATGGAAGACTGCTTGGTGAGCCTGTAAATTTTGAACCTACAGTAAAAACATCATTACCCTTATCTACAGCCATTACATATCCATTTGTGCCTATTTTAATATTACCGACACTTTCTTTTAAAACTTCATAAGCTGGCTTTAAATTATAACCTATAAATAATATACCTGTTACATTATTATCAGCATCTTTTACAGGTTCATAGAAAGTAAGGTAATCATTTCCAAATAATGTGGCCTTACCTATATATGTTTTTCCTTCTAATGCAAGCTTATATGCAAGGTGGTTATGGTCTAATTTTGTCCATATAGCCCTTTTGCCGGCAGTATCTTTTAAAGAA
This sequence comes from uncultured Mucispirillum sp., assembly GCA_910586745.1. Classification (GTDB taxonomy): domain Bacteria; phylum Chrysiogenota; class Deferribacteres; order Deferribacterales; family Mucispirillaceae; genus Mucispirillum. The sequence continues at coordinate 9,765 of CAJUJZ010000070.1, forward strand.
GTTGTTACGCGGATAAAATCCTGCCCATCTCTTGCAAAAATTGTTGCAATATCACCTGTTGTACTGGAAAATCTATCAAGTATATCAGTTTCACCTGTAACTAAATTATCAATTAAATAATATGCAGGATAACCTTGTTCAGTTTTTCCACGAATGTCAAATTCAGTATAACTTCCATAGTATGATTCTAAAAAATATTTAAATACTTCCATAGAGTTTTCACTATTTTTTTTAAGCTGCCCAAGAAGATTATCAAAAGAGCTTTCTACTAAGTATCCTGCCTGCTCAATACTTAATTTCGCACTATTCTCTGCACTTTTTGAAGCATAAATACTTATAATAATAAATAATACAACCACAAGCACAAATATAATAGGTGCATTAATCATTATCATTTTTTTTGATATTGATGCACTTTTTAGATTAAACATAACTTTCCCTCACCCATATGGTACAAAAAAACTAAATCACTTTTCTACTATACAATGGATATAAAAATAATACAATCATTTTATAATCATAATAAATTACTGCGATTTAAAGAATAAATTATAAAATAACTGCTGTATTGATTATTTTTTACAATTTTTATTGTAAAAATAATGAAATAATAGTATTAATTTTACAAGATAATTTCTCCATGCTAAAAAACACTAGAATTTATCAAATAAATAGTTTATTGTATTTGTTGAAAAATATTATGGAGAGTTTTTTATGACAGCAAAAGATGCCTTAAATCTTGTAAAAGAAGATATTGAAAAAGTTGAACAGTTTTTAAAAGATGATATAAAAACATCTGTTCCTTTAATAAACGAAGTAATTTTATATCTGCTTTCAAGCGGCGGCAAAAGGCTTCGCCCTGTATTTCTTGCATTATCTGCTAGAATGTGCGGTTATAAAGGCGAAAATATACCTGCTGTGAGTGCTGTTATAGAATACATTCATACTGCAACACTGCTGCACGATGATATTATTGACGGAGCAAAATACAGAAGAAAATGCCCTACTGCTAACAACTTATATGGTAATGATGTAGCTGTTTTATGCGGTGACTTTTTATACTCAAGAAGTTATATTACATTAACAGAATATGGTGCAAAACAAGTGCAGATGATACTTTCTTCTGCCGCTCTTACAATGAGCGAAGGTGAAGTAATACAGCTTTTAAAAACAGGAGATATTAACTTAACTTTTGATGATTATATACAAATTATCACCCGTAAAACTGCAGTTCTTTTCTCTGCAGCATGTGAAATTGGTGGAATACTTGCAGAAGTAAGTGAAGAAAAAATTAAAGCCTTAAAAGATTTTGGTTATTATTTAGGACTTGGTTTCCAAATGACTGATGATATTTTAGACTATATGGGCAACCCTGAAATAACTGGCAAAAAAAACGGTACAGACTTGTTTGAAGGAAAACTTACACTGCCTGTTATTAAAACATTAGAAAAAGCTGATGAAAATGAAAAAAGTATTATTACAGCAATATTTAAGAAAAAAGAAAGAAATAATGATGATTTAAAAGTTTTAAAAGATATTATGGTAAAATATGATATTGAAAAAATATCTGAAAAAACAACTGATGAATATATAAACAAATCACTTAGTTCTCTTGATGTTTTTGAAGATAATAACTACAGAAAAGCACTTATTGCATTAGCACTTGCAATGGTTGGTAGAACTGCATAAGTAATTTATGTTAAAATGAAAAAAGCTGTATTAATTATTATTTTATGTTGTATTATTTCCAGCTGCTCTAAAAAGAAATTTGTTACATACCACTTTTTCTCTTTAGGCACTATTATAAATATTACAATACAGGAAAAGTATAAGAAATATCTGCCAGAAATTAATAAACATATTAATCAGTTATCAGATATAAT
>CAJUJZ010000071.1 GCA_910586745.1 uncultured Mucispirillum sp.
AACAAAAGGTATTTGTTATCTAATCTGTAACATATGTCCTGTTAGTTAAGAAAAAAAATTATAAATTTTTAAATTTTAAGTTTATTTTTTTTTAAAACAGGAGTATACTTTTATAGATATATAAGGTTAGGAGGCTTTTTATGCTGGATGATATCATTTCAAAATTTACTGAAAATAAGGATATATCTAATTTTGATTTTTCTCTCAGGCCAAACCACGATATAGACAATCCATTTGCTAAAACATCAATAGATATTATTGACAACCTGCAGCAGTCTATAGCAAAAGCTGAAAAATCTGTTTTAGCTGATGTGCTTTTGGATGAAGCCAAAGAAAATATTAATTTTTCATATAAGATATACAGCCAGATTATTGATATGACAGCAGAGGATGAAGGGCTTCTTTTTAAAGCAAGACTTATAGAAATCCTTAATGAGCTTGAAAATAAATATGATAATGAAAGTGAACAGTTTTCTGATTTATTAGATTTTGCAGTTATATTAACAAATACTATAGAACACCATATAAATGCAGACAAGCTGAAGAAAGCATTTATAACTACACTTCTTCTATTTGAAGCTGTTGAAGAAATGAGAATTAGAAATATACATATTCCTTTTACTATAGAGTTCAGAGAATATATTCTTAATAATCATATTACTTTGCTGCATGTCATTACAGCAAAAGCACACCAGTATAATGATAATGAAATAAATAACTTTTTTATTAATGAAATACTGCAGTACATAAATAAATTTGCTCATAATAAAAATATTGAAGTATGCTTTGATATGCTTTATTTTGCATCTCTTTTAACAAATAAAGAAACTGCACCTGTTATATATCAGGCTGCTGCAGAACTGCAGAAACACACAAAACACACTACACCAAAGTCTGTATTTAATTATATTAATGCAGGTATTATTTATGCAGATAAAGGCTCAGATGATATGGCAGACTATGTATGTGAAAACATTAAAGATTACCACGATATAAGCAATATTGCGTACACATGCATTCTTGTAGATGATATAGAATGTGCGGAAAAAATACTTGAATTTTTCTTAGAAAATAGAAGAATACCTAAACAATTTAAACTTTCTTTTTATCAGCAGTTACAAATTGTATACTCTTTCTTGCAAAATGAAAAAAAATTTGCTAATATAGCGAGAGAAAGATTTGCACTTGGTGATAAAAATGCTTATTTTGATGCTGTAGAAGCATATACTGCACTTGGTATATATGAGCAGGAAAAAGCAGAACTGCATAATATAGCCTGCAGACAGGTTCCTGTATATGACTACTGCAGCCTGCTTTCAGATAATAAAGATTTTAACTTATTAATAGATAGATTTAATAGGATTAAATCTACAAAAGATATAAGCGAAGCTGTAAAATTTATGGATGATAAAGGTATTGCATTATATGATGACAATACTAACAAAAGACTGCTTAACATTCTGGAAGAAAAAACTAAAAATTACAAAAAACTTGCAGCACATGTTAAAAGCCTGCTTGATTTAATTACAGTATAGCATGTATATTGACATAAATTAATTTATAAAATTACTTACTGTGTCATATTTTGTCACAAAGATATAAAAAAAAACTTGTAATAACAGAAAAAATATGTTAAATCCTACTATAAGACTATACATTAATTGTACATACTTGTTATTTTTTAAAAAAATTGTTGAGTATTTATTAATTTAATGTATAAATCATAAATATAAATAAATGTACATAAGGAGCAATTATTATGACATATATTAAAGGCTTCATAATGAGTTGTGGTAAGGAGAATTTATTATGATAGGGAAAAAACTTAAAGCGTTGCTGAAACAGACAGGCAAAAGACAAATAGATCTGGCAAGACATTTAGGTATCTCTGCATCTCGTTTATCTAACTATTTAAGTGATAAAAGAGAACCAGATTTTCAAATGCTGTCTGAAATGGCGTACTTCTTAGGCGTTGATTTAAACTATTTTTCTAGCAAAAATTTTAAAAAGAAACGCAAAGATGATATCTTTGAAGTAGCTGAAGACGGTTATGTTTACGGCAGCGAAAGAGAAAGTATTGTTAAAGTAGCTATTGCACCAGTAAATGGTAAAAAGAAAGGTATCACTACAAGCACTATTCCTGTTAGTGGTCTTTTCCTTCTTGGAACAAAAAATCCAGAAGAAAATGTTACCGTGTTTGAAGTAAACAGCGAGGTTCCGACATTCATTGCTGGCGATAATGATTACTTTATCTGTGTAAAATGTTCTGCTGCTCCACTTAATGATGGAGATATGATATTTGAAAACGGCAGAAATATGAAATTTTATCGTTTTTACAGGGATAAAGATTTCGTTGTTCTTATTAACATGGAAAATAACAAAGAGCATTTAAGAGTTACTTCTATGAGTGAATTAGAAGGATTCCACAAAGTTCTTTGGCTAATGAAAAAATATTAATTTCAGCAACTCTAAATGACAACCACGCCCCATTTATATAAATGGGGCTTTTTTTATTATACATTTTTAGTTTTGCAATCATATAACTTATTTATAAAATATATAATTCTTTAAAATTAATCTTAATATCATCCATAAAATCATATAAAGCAGAAGCAGAAATTAAACAAATAATATATAAACCTTATAAACAATAAATTACAGATTTACTTTATACCTTATAAAAATCCTATGCCTTTACTGCTAATTAAATATTCATAAAGTTTCTTCTGTGCAAAAGTATTATATACATATCTATTTGCTTTTACTTTCCTGCATTCTTAATCATATAAAAATACATTATAATTATTAAAGACAAGATTATCATAAACAAGTGCCATTTCATAAGGACTTATTGAAAATACACTTTTAATTTTATACATATATGTTAAAAAAACTGTTAGGGTTTTAATACCTGCTGTTGATATCAATTTTAACATTTAATACTCTACGGTCTGTATTTTAATATTTGCCTGTTTTTCTGATAACTATTTTGATAATAAAAGCAGTGCCAGTTTATTTTGGTAATAAATGTGTGCTGGTTTATAAAACTTTTCTCCACTTAAGTTACTAAAATCAAGCTTTAATAAATAGAAATAAACATAAAGATTTACTTGAAATATTAATAATTTTACCACTTAATAAATTTATTAAATAATCGTTAAACAGTAAGGAAAGAAGATAAGGTGAAACAACATTTACTGAAAACTGGGTTTCAAGCCCGTCTGCAGTAATGTTTCTTTTTCTGCAGGATATATCAAAATCTGCTGCATTATTTAATAAGACATCAAGAGTTTTATATCTGCTTTTATATATATTAACAGCATCTTTTACACTCTGCATATCAGATAAATCTGCATTGATATAATCAACCTTATTACCATCTGCTTTTAATATGTTATAACATGCTTTTTCTGCCCTTTTCTTATTTCTGAATAGAATTGCAGCAATGCAGTTTTCATTATAAGATGCCTCCAGTGCTGCTTGAAATCTTATAACAATGTTTCTGCCTGTAATAATAATATGTTTTTTACACATTTTCTTTTTCAAGAGTTGTTTTTAACTGCAAGGCTGCAAAAAGACCAATCAATACAAATACTAAGCATAGTATAAAGCCATAATTTACACCATAAACATATATATTATCAATACCAGCATTATACGCTTTTTTTGCTCCGTATGATAAAACAACGGAAGCAAGTGCAGTGCCTGCAGCTCCTGCTGTCTGCTGCAGAGTACTGAGTATTGCTGTACCATCTGCATTATATGCTTGAGGAAGTGCATTTAATGCATTAGTCTGTGCAGGCACCTGACAGAAAGCTGCCCCTGTCATAAAGCATATATAGCCTATTAATGTTGTAGTAAATGTTATTTCTATAAATACAAGAAAAAGCATAGAAAGGCTCATAATAATAAAACCTGGTATAAGAAGCAAGCGAATACCTATTTTAGAATATTTTGCACCCATAAATGGTGCAAGTATTCCTGAAAATAATGTACCTGGAAGTAAAATAAATGATGCTTTTACTGCATTTTCTCCTAAACCCATTTGTGCAAGTATTGGAATTAGAAAAGCAAAAGCAAGAACAGAAGCCATAGGCATACATACAGTTATAAGTCCTAATGTAAACATTTTATACTTTAGTATTTTTATATTCATAAGCGGATATTTTATTTTGAGCTGCAGAATAATAAATATTCCTAAAAATACAAAACTTATACATATAAGCAGAATACCATATTCTGTTGAAAGATAGCTTAACCCCATAATAAATAATACAAGTCCTGCACTGCTTATGAAAAAAGATTTTACATCAAGATGATAATCTTCACCTTTTCTTATATCTCTAATAGTAATACTTCCCATAATGAAAGAAATTATAAGAATAGGCAGCATAAAAAGGAACATCCATCGCCAGCCAAAATATTCTGCAATTAAACCACCTAAAACAGGGCCTAATGTTGGAGCAAAGCTTACCACAAGCCCTACAATACCAAGCAGTGTACCACGCTGATAAGGCGTTGTTTCTTCAAGAACTATATTTGTTAAAAGTGGCAGAGAACAGCCTGTACCTACTGCCATAATAAGCCTGCCTAAAAGCAGCATTGTAAAGTTGCTGGCAAAAGCTCCAATTATAGTACCTGTAATAAATATAATAACTGCAGCTTTAAAAAGCAGTTTAGTAGATATTGTTTTTACTAAAAACGGGGAAAGGGGGATAGCTACTGCTAAAAGCAGCAGAAATCCAGAAGTAAGCCATTGAACTGCTACTGCAGAAACATGGAACTCCTTCATTAAATGGGGAGATACAATGGCTAAACTTGTTTCTGAAAATATTCCCATAAAAGTAAGAATAGCAAGAGATATTACTGTTATAATCAGCCTTGCTGAAAATGAATTACTCATATTTTCACCTGCATATTATGTGACGCAGAATGAGAAGATATTATTAAACCAGCTGAACTCCGTCCTTCCAGTTATTGTATGCTGTTTTTATTATTTCTACACATGAATTAATACCCATATCGCTGTTGACACTTAAATGATATGAGCGTAAATCACCCCATTTTTTATCAGTATAGTAATCGTAATATGCGGCTCTGTCTTTATCATATCTTGTAATAAATGCTTTCACATTGCTTACTTTATCACTATATAGTTTTGTAATTCTTTCTATCCTGTTTTCCATAGAAGCATAAACAAACACATTTAAAACATCTTTTCTATCCTGAAGCACATAGTCCGCACATCTTCCTACAATAACGCAGTCGCTTTCATCAGCTATTTTTGATATAACTTCTGCTTCTGCATGAAATACTACATGAGTTAAAGGCATTTGCAGTGTTACATCATAACCTGCATATTTTATAGCTTCTTCTCTATAAAGCTCTGCCTCATTAATAAATTTTTCTGATATACCACTTTTTTCAGAAATCATTTTAACAAGGCCTCTATCATAAAAAGGAATTTTTAACTGCTCTGCAAGTGCCTGACCAATAAGCCTGCCTCCAGAACCATATTCCCTGCTTATAGTGATAATACAGCCAGCCATATCTGCCTCCTTAATATATACTACTTCAAATATATAGTAACATACAGATTTTTGAAACACAAGAATAATAACTATAAAATATTAATATAAAAGACAGATTTTAATAAATTGTAGAATAAAAAATATAATGACAATTTTTTATATATGTATTAAATTATAATTGATTAATTATGTTACATGAGGAAATTATGGATAACTTAAAAATAGCTGGAAGACAGTTTAAAAGCAGGCTTATGATAGGTACTGGCAAATTCCAGTCATCATCTATTATGGAACAGGCTTTAAATGCTTCTGGAGCTGACATTATAACTGTTGCATTAAGGCGTGTTGATATTAATGATAACAATGATGATATATTAAAGCATATTGATAGAAATAAATATCTGCTGTTACCAAATACTTCTGGTGCTTCTAATGCAGAAGAAGCAGTGCGCCTTTCAAGACTTGCCCGTTCTGCAGGGTGTGAGCCATGGGTAAAATTAGAAGTAACACCAGACCCGTATCATTTACTTCCAGACCCTGTAGAAACTTTAAAAGCTGCAGAAATTTTAGTAAAAGATGGCTTTAATGTAATGCCTTATATTAATGCAGACCCAGTATTAGCAAAACATTTAGAAGAAGCAGGATGTGTAACAGTTATGCCGCTTGCTGCACCTATTGGCACAAATAAAGGTATAAAAACAGTAGAAATGATAAAAATAATTATAGAAAATTCATCTGTTCCTGTTGTAGTGGATGCAGGACTTGGACTTCCAAGCCATGCAGCAGAAGCTATAGAATTAGGTGCAGATGCTGTGCTTGTAAACACTGCAATTGCAGCAGCTTCTGACCCTGTTAAAATGGCAGAAGCCTTTAAATATGCAGTGCAGGCTGCATCTCTTGCAGTAAATGCAGGCCCTGCTCCTGTTTCTCACTATGCAAATCCATCAAGCCCAGTTAAAGGTTTATTAAAGGATATATTATAATGAGTTTTTATGAAGTTATAAAAGAATACCCTTATGACTATGTAAAAGATTTAATATATAATGCAGATGAAAACAGAATAAAAAATACTCTTTACAAAGAAAGACTTACAGCTAAAGATTTGGCATATCTTTTAAGCCCAAATGCTGAAATTTATTTGGAAGAAATGGCAGAAATTTCCCATAATATTACATGCCAGCGTTTTGGTAAAGCTATTAGGATATATGCTCCAATTTATCTTTCAAACTACTGCACAAACAGCTGTATATACTGCGGCTTTAACCGTAAAAACAGTATACCCCGTGTTGCATTAACTCTTAACGAGATAAAAAAGGAAGCTGAAATAGTTGCATCACATGGTATAAAAAATGTTATCCTTGTAACTGGGGATAATATGAAAAAGTTTTCTTTTGATATGCTTTTACAGTCTGTAAAACTTTGTGCTGAATATTTTCCACTTGTTTCAATAGAAGTGCCTTCACTTACTTTTAAGCAGTATGAAGAACTGCATAATGCTGGGGCAGACGGGCTTACAATGTTTCAGGAAACTTATATTGAAAGCTTGTACCCGTCATTTCATCCAGCAGGTCCAAAAGCAGACTATTTATACAGGCTTGATACTCCTGAAAGAGCTGCTAGAGCTGGTATGCGTTTTATTGGTCTTGGTGCTTTGCTTGGCTTAACAGATTATAGAATAGATACTTTTTATATGTGTCTGCATGCAGAATATTTATCTAAAAAATACTGGCGAAGCCTTATTTCTTCATCATTTCCGCGGATTAGGCATGCAGCTGGCGAATATAAGCCTGAATATAATGTAACCGACAAAAATTTACTGCAGCTTATATTTGCTTACAGAATGTTTATTCATGATGCTGGAGTTAATATATCTACAAGAGAGCCTGCCACATTAAGAGATAAGCTTGTATACCTTGGTGCAACAATTATGAGTGCAGGCTCAAAAACAGAACCAGGAGGATACAGTGCTGCACAAGTTGATGCTGCTCAATTTTCCATAGAGGATAACAGGTCTGTTGAAGAATTCTGCAGCACTATAAGAAAACTTGGCTTTGACCCAGTATTAAAAGACTGGGATAATTCTATGCAGGGCATAAATTTTGCTAAGTAAAAAATAATAGTTGATTTATATTTAATTTATTATATAAAATACACTGGTAGATTATGAAAAAGATTTTATTTTTATTATTCTTTTTGGGGCTTTTAGCTGGCGGTGGTGCTTATTTATATTTTACAGATTTTAACCTTGTAAAAAAATATATTATACCACATATCCCTGAAACAGTAATGGCAAAAATACCTGAAAAGATTAAAAAGTATATTACAGTAGAGGATAATGCATCAAATGCTCTTAATGAACTTGGTGCACCTCTTGATGTGCCTGTTACGAAGTTTGATTCTCAATATGTATCAAATGACAACCCTATTTTTGAGGCTTTCAGGAAAGGTACAAAAGAAGATATTTTAAAAGCAATAGAATCTACTGATAATATTGATATTTTTGATGTTACTGGCAGAACACCTCTTATGTATTCAGCTTTTAGAGATGATACAAGTATTGCAGAAGTTATAATTAATAAAGGTGCTGATATTAACTTTAAAGACAGATGGGGACACACTGCATTAATGTATGCTGCAAAATATGGTAATGCAAATATGGTAAACTATTTTCTTTCAAAAGGTGCTGATATTAATGTAGCAGGTACTGATGGCGAAACACCTGTTTCTGCTGCTGCATTTGATGGCAATATTGATGTGCTTACAAAGTTTTTAGACTATGGGGCAGATATAAATATACAAGATGATTATGGCAATACTCCTCTGATGAAAGCAGCTATTAACGGCAATCAGAAAGCACTTCAGATGCTTATAGAATATGGTGCTAATCTAAACAGCCAAAATAAAGACGGCTTAACAGCTTTAATGCTTGCGTCAGAAAGCGGAAGATATAATACAGCTAAGATGCTTTTAGATAACGGGGCAGATACTTCTATTAAAGATAAGAGTGGAGAAAATGTATTAGACCATGCAAGAAAATTTGGACATGACCATATTATTGCTCTGCTTCGGCAGTATATGGTAGTAGATGAGCCACTAATTAATAATAACGGTGATACAATCAATATTAATTTAAATAATAATTCAAATATTATAATGCATTAAAAGTTAGAAAAGGTATAGTATATGATTCTTAATCTTAAAAAAGATATTGAAGCAGCTTATATGGCTGTTTCTCCTTATGTTAAAAATATTCCTATTTATCATTCTGCATCATTTTCAGAAAGTTATAGAGCAGGTATATATTTTAAACTTGAAAATCTACAGAGAACAGGTTCATTTAAAGTACGCGGTGCATTAAATGCGATACTCAAAAATAAAGAAAAATGTGCAAATGGTGTTATTACTGCCAGTGCAGGAAACCATGCACAGGGCGTTGCATTCAGTGCAAAATTAATAGGCGTAAAAGCAGTAATAGTTATGCCTGTGCATACTCCTCTTGTTAAAATAAATAATACAAAATCATACGGTGCTGAAGTTGTGCTGTATGGAGAAACTTATGATGATGCAGCCACTCATGCAGAAATACTAGCAGAAGAAAAAGGGCTTTATTTAATACATCCTTTTAATAATATTGATGTTATAGCTGGACAAGGCACTATTGCAGTAGAATTTTTAAAAGAAATGCAGGATGCTGATAATGTAATTATACCAGTTGGAGGTGGTGGTCTTGCTTCTGGTATTGCTGCATATCTAAAAGAATGCGGAAGTTCTGCAAAAATAATTGGTGTTCAGTCTGAAGCAGTAAGCGGTATGGCTGCATCTCTCCGTAAAAGAAGAATTGTTAGAGTTACAGGCTCATCTATTATTGCAGAAGGTATTTCTGTAAAAACACCTGGGGACATTACTTATGAAATATGCTCTAAATATCTTGATAATATAGTTACTGTATCAGAAAATATGATAGCAGCATCAATTTTAGAATATATGGAAAAAGCAAAACTTGTAGTAGAAGGTGCAGGTGCTGCCCCACTTGCTGCAATAATGTCCAGAAGTATTGATTATAAAGATAAAAAGAACATATTAATAGTTTCCGGTGGTAATATTGATATCAATATGATTTCAAGAATTATCAGCAAAGGTATGTCTACATCAGGCAGATTTTTAGAAATTACATTAAACCTTAAAGATATACCTGGCTCACTTGCTCATATTACTACATTTTTAGCTGATGTTGGTGCTAATATATTAGATATACGCCATGATAGATTTGGTGCGGGACTTCCTATCGGCTTTTCAAGGGTAAATTTAGAGCTTGAAACAAAAAGTATGGAACATATTGAGCAGATAGTAATTTCCTTGAAAAAAGCTGGTTTTGATGTTACAGTATGCTAAGTATATATAAAGAAGGAGTATATGTATGAAAGCAGAATACCTTAACTGCGTTATGGCTGGTGTCTTAGATGTAATAGACCAGTGCTTTCATGTAGAATGTAAAAAAGGCAAGCCTTATGTATATCATTATGATATAAATTTAAACCATCTCTCTGCTGTTATTAGAATGGCTGGTGATAAAAAGGGGGCATTTGTTATTGCACTTAGTGAAGATGATGCAAAAAAAATGGCAAGTGCCTTAATAATGGAAGAAAAACAGTTTCTTGATAAAGATGTTATGGATGCTATCGGTGAAATTATCAATATGATTTCTGGTAGTGCTAAAGGAAAACTTACTGAACTTGGATTTACTTTTAAATTAAGCACTCCTGCATTTATCTTAGGAAAAGGAACAAGGCTTTTTAAAGAAGTGGAGTATGCTCCATATATATGTGTTCCAATTTCAACAGAAATTGGGGATTTTACAATACAGGTTTCATTAAGATAATATTATAAAAAAGATAGTATAATATGAAAGAGTAGATGATTTAAATATATCATACACTCTTGCAATATATATAATTTAGATTTTTCGCCTTTAAAATCAGGCTCAAAATGACTTAATAAATTTATATTAAAAAATTCAGTCCAGCTACGCATTTCTGCTTCCTACCTATTCAGTTGGGAAATGCTTGCGTCGCAAAAACGAAATCTTGCCCATATTAATGGCAAGCCGTTTCTATACTCGTAGCGAAGCATAGTAGAAAATACTTCCCTTGAATTTTTTAAATCACGCTCTGCAGAGACAAGTTCGTCTATCGCTTACTAAAGACGGCTCGTCCTGAACCTGTTTATGTGTCATATTGAGCTTGAAAAGCTAAATATCTAAAAAACATACCATTTAAAATATAAATACACTGCTGCAATGGGATATAATTATTATGGATAAAATTACACCCGATGAAATATTACAATATTGTCTTGAAAATTTATCAGGAACAGTTTTTAAATCCTGCTATGGAGAAAAATGTATATTTTATAATCCTGTAAATAAACTAAAACATGGAATATATGTATTAACCATAAAAGAAAAAGATGGAAATAATGACAAAAGCTCTAATCTAAATAGAGAAGGTATATTCCGTATAAATTTTGGAGTTAAAAAAACTACATTTATAAATAAATTTGGCTTCATCCCTGCAAGACCTTTAAAAGGGAATACTGTTGATATGCAGTATGAGTTTTCAACATTAAATATGCTGCTTCCACACCCTGTATATGCGTGGATGGCATGGGTATCCATATTAAACCCTGATAAAAATTCTTTTGATAATATGTTGCAGTTTATTAATGAATCTTATGAATGTGCAAAAGAAAAATACAATAAAAAAGTAAAGGCATAATAAGCATAAAAAGGTATATTGAATACTAATTTATATCAAAGATTCATTTTTCAGATTCAACATATATTAAAACATTATAACATCAGCACATAATATATTTAAATTGTATAATTTTTATATACTTCGCCTTTGGCTCAGTATGACATATAGTTCACACATTGCAGTCATTTTGAGCCTGATTTTATAGGCGAAAAATCTAAATTATACATATTGCAAGAGGGCATAATATATTTTAAATTGTATAGTTTTTAAGATACTGAACTTACCCAAAAATTTTGAACTAAGCCACTAAATAAATTTCTTTTT
>CAJUJZ010000072.1 GCA_910586745.1 uncultured Mucispirillum sp.
TAATATTGTTTTATTTTATTTATTTTGATTTGATTAATTTTATGTGTAAATTTTTAAAATTAAGCATTACATATAGGTTGCCATTATTGATTTTTTTGAATAAAAATGAAATATGACTATTCAGAATAATTATATATTATTTATAATCTTATTTTACATAAAGAATGGTTAGAAATATTATATATATAAAGGTAAAGCCTGCTTTAATACTATAAATAATGCTGTATTATTGAAAAGATATTTCCATGAATAAATGGCCAAAGGTATGACCATAGGGTTGAGTAGTATATTCTTTTGTATAAAAAGTCCATGTATAACCAACTCTAACACCATAGTATGATACAACTATGCCGCAAACCGCATCCCACCTTAAAATATTTGTATTATACCCATAATCACTAATGCTGTTATTACCTGTTACAAATAGGTTATAAAGCACTACTCTTGGTCCACCACCTGCAAAAATATATACAGATAATTTATCGCTGTGCACTGGTGCTGCATCTGTTAAAGCATTAATTTTTTGCACTCCAAAATCATTATCTAAATTATACCCTATCCGAAATGTGCCGTAAGCCCCTATATGAGTATCTGCATTTCCAAGAGCCACATCCAGAGTGCCTAAAAAATCCATTGAAAAATAGTCAGTTTTAAATATATATGCCCTGCCCGTCCACTGGTAATATGGGTTTATGATAAATTCTGTGCCTATCTGGTTATCCCAGCCGTAAAACAGCCCCTTATCAAACATTATGTGTATAAATGACTGGGCTTCTTCCCCCAGTGCATAAGGTCCTGTAATACCTAGTTTTATACCTATATGCTCCAATGTATTTTCAGTTCTATTATATATTCCTGCATTAAAATAAAGAAAGCCGCCGTATGGATGCTCATTTTCGGGAACATAAGTGCCTGTGTAGTCTGGAGTATACATTTCCTGATTTATACTTAAATGAAATCTGGTGAAATGGGGTTTATTATAATTAACAATGGACACATTTTTTGCCCAGCTCATTTTATTATCTTCTGTAAAATAGTCATACTCTTTAGATGTGTATCCAAAACGGATACCATTTGTATAATTTCTATCTGTATGTATAAAACTTATTTTATCATTTTCCCACATGCCATAGATGGTATGTTTTTTATAAGGTATGAATTCTGATGCTTCTGCACTGACAGAAAAAATTAACATAAAAAACAGACTGAAAATATACAAAATTACTCTTTCACACATAATTTACACTCAAATATAATGCAGCACATTAAACAGCATTATAATTTATAAAATATATTAATCACAATAAGTATTAATATTGGCTTAATATTATTGCATTTTTTACATTCTAGGATATTTCATATAGAAGATTTCTGTATGACATAATCATAATATCTGCATATTTTACTATATGCAGTTTCAATATCTATACTGTCTACTATATGCACCGTCCATACTATCACTTATCTATTATGAGTAAAGCGAAGAATCTATATAAATAAGCTGCAACTAAAACTGATAATCCGCTGAAATACTATTTAAAAAAATCGTTTTATAGTAAAATCATATTTTGTATTTGTAAAGAGCAAAACAATATACAAATTATTCATAAATGTATTATATTTTAAATATAGAAATAGAGTTTATGAAAAATAAAGAAACAAATAATTTTCTTAACAGATAGTATAAAAGTATTAAATTAATATATAATAAAATAATTCAAAGTGGTTCATAATGAGAAAATATTTAGTATTATTATTTATGTCTGTTGCTACAATCTCTTATGCTGGGTATTACTATGATGGTGGGGCTATGGGTTTTGTGATCATGTCAACAGGACAAATCCTTCTGTTGTTACCGCTGCTGGATTTTGGGAATACCCTATTGTTAATACAAATAATACAACATTGATTAGAGCATATGATAGTCAAACTTATGCTTTTAGAACACTTGTTATAGGATATCCTTTATCTGATAATTCGCTTGTAAGATTTGATGGTGATTTTTTACAAAATGATCCAAGTTATATCATTTGTAATACATCTAGGTATTTGGATCCAAGTGCAACAAATGTTCTTGGTTATGGACTTGGCAGTTTTTATGGTGGGCGTTCTAAAGAATGGTTAATACCAAAAAAATGGTTAAGACCTGGGGAAAACAAAATTCTTGTTGAAATTCCTGGTTATTCTGGAATTATTACAATTAATGTTAAATAGGAATGAATTATGAAATATTTTTATATTACATTTTTATGTATATTTTTTGTTGCTTGTAGTGGCAACAAGAGTGGTCATGATGATGAGAAATATAGAATAGATAGCAATATTCAAAATTCTAATCGTGTAATAAATAATAGCAAAAAACCAATTATTATAAATTTAGATATAAATGATATTATGACAGATGAAGAAGCTGAAAAATATTATAATGAAAATGGTAAAGATTCTGTCAATTATATATATATTAGTGATACTTATTCTCCATTTATAAATAACAATAACTCTATTATAGTGTCAATAGATGAAAAAGACAATACCTATTTAGTTGAACCTGAACCACAAGTAGATTTATTTATAGAGACTGGTAATACTATTATAAATACAGATACAAGTCCAACTCTAGATATAGAATAATTATATTTGATGTTTTGAAATAAAAATTTGACTAGGTGATAATATGAATATTTCAAATGTAACAAATAATAATGTGTATCTAAATAACAACATAAATACAAATAGAGAAAAAATAGAACATGAAAAAAATAATATTTTAAAAACAGAAAATATCTATAATGCAGGAATAGAGAATAATATAACTGATGAATATATAGAAAAAATATCATCTTTATCAAGGGGAAATATTCCAAACACCAGTGATTTTAATGAAGGTCTTATAAATATTATAAGTGATAATGAAACACAAATAAAATATGGCTTTCAAATATTTAAATTAAGTGGTAGTATAAACTCTTTAACTGTTGGTGATATGGCATCATATTTTTATAACCAAAATAAAGTGTCATCAAGTTTAAATTATGCAGAAAAGATGATTAATCAAGGTATGAATAAAAATTCTTCTGTATATAAAAGTGATAAAGCTTTATTTGATGCAGTAAGTAATGATAAAACTGGACTGGCAAAACATATTGCAAAACTTTATTTTATGGTAACAGCTCCTAATGAATTTGAAAAATTTTCTAAAAATTTAGAAAAGTATGAAAATACCAAATTAGAAGATTTAAGCCCAGAATCTCTGCATAACTTAATGATAGCAAAAGAAACTGGGGATATTGAAATATTTAATCAGGTGCTGAATAACTTAAAATTAAAAGTTAATAATTTAATAGATATTAACACTCTACAAAAAAATTACTCTACATTAAAAAAGGATATACAAAATAAGCCACCAGTTTACAGGCAGCAGTCTATTTTAGAATCAGCACGGCAAAAGGTATTTGAAAATATTAAAATAAAATAATTTAGATATATCATATGCTGCTGTATTGTATAAAATTTAGATTTTCGCCTATAAAATAAGGCTCAATATGACTTATAATGTGAAAGCCTTATGTCAATGCTGAGACTGCTTCCCTGTCTTACTGAGCCTGAAAAGCGAAGAATCTAAAAACAGATAACTGAAATTTTTATCAGTAAAATCAGGTTTAAAATGGCTACTGTATAAATTTTAGATAGGTCCAAAGTATCTATATATATAAAAAATATTGCAACTATTTTCCATATAATATAAGAGCGGGTAAAAACCCGCCCTTAACAATTTATATTTCGTTTTTTTCTTTTAATTCGTCATACCATCTGCCATGGTGTGCTTTTGCATAGCTTTCAGGAACAACACCTTTTGTCATACCCATAAAAGATGGACGGCTTGCAGGATGCCCTACACTTAAGTAAATATGCCCGATAATTACTGCAACCATTACTGCCATACCAGCATCATGCACAGGGTATGCCCACCTTACAACTTCCACTGGGAACAGCTCTTTAAACCACATCATAAAGCCAGTGATAACCATAACAACAGCACCAAAAATAGTAAGGACAGAATTAAGTTTTTGACCGCCGTTGAAATAATCCTGTTTAGGAATATTTTTAGCTTTACCAATTAATTCTAATGGAAAAACTGCTAAAAATTGGAAATCACGCTTACTCCAGCTAAACGCACTTTTAGTCCACTGCATAAAGCCTTTTCTATCCATTAATATCATAAATGGTGTTGGAAGTAAAAAAGTAACAGCAAAAACTCTATGCACTATTTGAAGAATTTCAGGCACTTTAACTCCTAAAAATAATGGAAGCCCTGTTAATACAAGCATAATAAAGCTTACAGCATTAGTCCAGTGAGCTATAACTATAAATTTACTAAATCTTTTTATATATTTTTCATTACTCATGGTCATCACCTCCATGTTTTGAGCCGCCTGTTACAGTATTTACAATAGCAGCACCAGCAACTGCCACAACTGCAGCACCCATTAATATTTTGCCAGCAGGCTGTATTTTATCTTTCCAAACACTTAAAGAAGGTGCAAGCTGCGGCTCATCAGGCAGACCATAAACAGATGGTTTATAAGGAAGAACATACATCATCGCTCCACCTTTAATTGAATTATCTGTTTCCACATTATATGTGCAGGCATCAGGATATTTTTCTTTTAAAACTGCAAGCCTTTCATTAGCTATCTTTACCATCTCTTCACGAGTACCAAAAAGTATAGCATCTGCTGTGCATGTTTTAGCACATGACGGCATATATTTCCTGTCATATCCGTTTTCAATATATTTTGCAACCCTGTCTATACATAAGTTGCATTTAGTAGATTTTTTAGTTTCTTTATCTACATGAGGCACACCAAAAGTGCAGTTTATTTCACAATATCCGCACCCTATACATTTGTCTATATCATGAGAAACAATACCTGTTTCTTCTTTTTGAAGTGCATTTGTTGGGCAGCCAAGAACGCAGCCTGCAATACCACAATGCATACACTGAAATTTAAGGAAATCCCATCTTACTTTGTCATTTACCATATTTTCTTTCATACGAATTAAAGTGTATGTTTTACTGCTTAAATCCTTATGTGACTGATAATCACCATCAAAAGGGGTTTTATCAGCAGGCAGATTCTTCCACTGTTTGCAGGCTACTGAGCAGCCTCTGCAGGCAGAGCATTTCTCCACATCATGCAGCATAGCAATTTCTACGGCCATATTATCCTCCTAAATTATTCATACACCGGCACATCAACCTGTGCTATACGGCGTATTGCATTACAAAATGTATCAATATCTTTATCTGTTGTAAAATATCCCGGGCTAAGTCGGACTGTCCCTTGCGGGAAAGTTCCTAAAAACTGATGAGTTAAAGGGGAGCATTGCAGCCCAGACCTTGTCTGGATATCATAATTTTGGTTTAATACTGCACCAATATCTTCTGCCTCCCACCCTAAAACATTAAAAGAAAGCACCGCAGTCCTTGCCATATCAGGCTTTGGACCATAAAGTGTTATATTATCAAAGTGAGATAAATATTCCCACAGTCTTTCAATGTGATAAAGCTCTCTTTCAGCTATATTTTTTATACCCGTTTCATTTATAAATTTCAGCCCTTCTCCCATAGAGATAATACCTGGAACATTATGAGTGCCTGCTTCAAAAGCTTCTGGCCAGTTTACAGGCTGACATTCTGAACTGGAATCAAACCCTGTGCCGCCCTCTCTAAAAGGACGAAGTTTAAATATTCTTTCTCCCAGCACTAATATTCCTGTACCCTGCAATCCATACAGGCTTTTATGTCCTGCTGCTGCAAGCATATCTACCGGCATATTACGCATATCTATAGGCACAATTCCTGCAGTCTGTGCTGCATCTAAAAGCAAACAGCCGCCTTTTTCTCTGACTATCTGCCCTAATACTTCCACAGGCTGCAATGCTCCAGTTACATTTGAGCTGTGACATACTACTGCAAGTTTTGTTTTCTCAGTTACAAGTTTTTTAAATTCATCAATTATCACATAACCATATCTATCACACGGGGCGATATCTAAACTTATGATACCATCCCTTGCCATTGCCTTTAACGGTCTTGATACAGAATTATGCTCTGTTGATGTTATAACTACATGGTCGCCTTTATTTAGGAAACCTTTTAAAGCCATATTTAAAGCATCTGTTGCACTGTAAGTAAATATTATGCGAAAATCTTCCAGCAGGTTAAAAAAATCTATAAAACTTTTTCTCACTGCCTGCACTCCATTTAATGCTTTTGCAGCTGTGTTATGGCTGCCCCTGCCCGGTGTGCCAGTGCCTTCTGAAAGTATTTCTATTACTTTCCTGCCTACATTAAAAGGCTTTGGAAAACTTGTTGCAGCATTATCTAAGTATATCATTATGGTTTCACTAGGCTTCCTTTTGCAGCAAAGCCTGTATCTTTCATTAATATATCAAGATGAATAGATGCCCAGCCTTCTTTTCCTGCACTGTTATTATCTTCGCCAATATATGTTTTTAAGTAACTATTACATTTATGGCATAAGTCAATACGCATATCAGGTTCATCGTCACTGTCTTTTATACTCATCTTTTTCTGGTCAATATTTTCACAGTATGGGCAGCCTATTCGTTTATAAACCCATTCTGTGCCACAGTGGTCACAGTGCAGAAAACGCTGTCTGCCCCTTTTAGTATGCTTAAAAAATGCAGTAGATGGCATTTTACCACATACAGGACATATTCCTTTCTGCCACAGATTATCACTGATAAATTTTTCAATGTCTGCCTTTATTCCGCTTAATGCTTTCTTAATGGAAACCCATGCAAAATATTTAAGCTGCTCTTTTGCAGCACCCAAATTATCTGCCATTTCATTAAGAAATTTGTCATCATCTTCAAGAACTGCTTTTATTATGCTGCTGCATTTATCTTGAGATAACTCTTTTACAGCTCCAAAAAAGTTCTGCACTTCTTCAGGAAGATCAGCAGTAAGGCTTTTCTCATCGTTTTTACATATTGTATAAAATACTGCTCCAGCCTTATTTTCTATACCAAACTCAATATCGGTTAAAAATAGGGGTGTGCCTGAAATAAACTGCTCTTTAATAGAATCCATATCATGCACTTCCATTAAAACATCACAGTTTTCAAGCATTCTTTCACAAACAGTATTTAAAGCAGCAATATTTTCTAAATAAGGATGGCTTTTCACCCATTTTTCTACTGCTTCTAATGTATTTCCCATTATTTCTAAGCTCCTGCTTTTACTACATTAACAAGGCATGCTTTAGTTTCCTGTATCCATGTATTTGGGTCGCCTGCGTCAATAGTTAAAAGGTTTGTACTTGCAGCACTGCTTAATCCTTTAAAGCCCCAGTTATAAGGCATCCAAACAACTGTACATTCTTCACCATTAATATTTAATGTATGTATACGGTTTGTTACCATTGCTTTAACTATCACTTCTCCCCTCGCAGAATTAACTTTAACTTTTTCACCGTTTTTTACCCCAAGTTTTTCTGCTAAAGAGACAGGCATTTCTATAAATGTTTCTTTTACAAGCTCATTAAGCCATGGCACATTTCTTGTATATGCACCAGAACACCAGTGTTCAGAAACTGCTGATGTGCAAAGAACATAAGGGAAATCTTTTTTATCGCCTATTTCTTGAAATCCTTTTACCCTAGGATAAATTAAGCATGGGTTAGATGCTACATTTTCATGAAGAATATTTTTAGTAGGACTTTCTACAGGCTCATAAAATTCAGGAAACGGACCATCACCCGGAGTATATGACACATCACGAGGTAAAGAGCCTTGTGCTTCAGGGTCTGCATAAACAGCACCAAAAATACGCCCTACCCCTTCCCCAGACATACGGAAAGGTTTTTGACCATTTGCTGTATCAGGGCCGTCTACTGCTGATGGCACATCAGGAACATCATATCCTGTCCATCTTTTAACATTTTCATCCCACCATACAAGTTTGTTAGTTTCATCATAAGGTCTGCCATTTTTATCACATGATGCTCTGTTATAAAGAATATGAATATTGCCAGGCCATGTCCATGCATATCTTGGGAATATACCAAGATTTCCCGGGTCTGTTTGAAAATCTTTTCTTAAAGTCTGGTTTTCTCCATTTGCATAAACTCCGGCATATACCCAGCAGCCTGTTGAAGTAGAGCCATCTGCCTGAATTTCGCCTATGCTTTTAAGAAGCTCACCAGTTTTATGATTATATCCGTTAATTTCTTTTAATACAGAATCAGACCGGTTATCAGCAGGATAATCCCATTTAACAAGTTTAAAGATTTTATCTTTTTCTTCTGTTGAATCAGCATATTTTTCTCTGATTTTTTGGAAAAGCAGGTCAATTATTTCTATATCTTGTTTAGCATCACCAAGTGGTTTTAAACCAGCATAACGCCACTGAACAAGACGGCTTGAGTTAATCAATGTTCCTTCTTTTTCTAAAAATGATGCAGCAGGTAGTAAAATAACTTCTGTATCTATTGTGCTAGGGTCTACACCTTCTCTTTTCTGCCAAAAACATGAAGTTTCTGTTTCAAATGGGTCAGCACAAACAAGCATTTCTAAATTTTCAAGACCAGCTTGAACAATATTTAAGTTAGGGCTTGTAACAAGCGGATTTTGACCTGTAATATATAAGAATTTCATTTTCTTTTCTAAAGCTGTTTCAAAAATCCTATATATAGAATAGTTTTGCCCTGCATTTATTTTTGGTAAAAGAGGATAGCAGAAATCATTTTCAGCATTTGCATTTTCACCAAACCATGATTTCATTAAATTTACCATAAACTTTCTACGGAAAGTTCCTGAACTTTGTGTCCAGTCATATAAAGTCTGTTGTCTGTGGTTTGGAGTGTTTAAATAACCAGGATAGTAGTTAAATAAAACTGCAAAATCTGTAGAACCTTGAACATTTGGCTCACCACGCAGAGCATTAATACCTGTACCCGGTTTACCAACATTGCCAAGTAAAAACTGCATAACTGTAAAACTGCGGATATTTTGAACACCAACTGTATGCTGAGTCATACCAAGGGCATACATAACTGTTCCAGGACGGTTATTTATCATAACTTCTGCAATTTTTTTAATATCTTCTGCAGGAATACCCGTAATATTTGAAGCAGTTTGTAAATCATAGCGTTTATAAAACTCACGCATTTTCATCATAACACTGTCTGGATGAGTAAGAGAATCAACAACAGGTCTGCCATTAGCATCAAGCTGATAAGCCCATTTTTTCTTATCATAAGAATGTGTTGCTTCATTATAGCCTGAAAATAAGCCGTCATTAAAGTCATAATCTTTTGAAACAAGCATTGCTGCATTTGTATGTGTTAAAAGATAATCTCTATCATAGCTTTCTGTTTCAAGAATATAGTTAATTATTGCTCCAAGAAATGCAATATCTGTTCCAGGACGGATTTGAGCATGAATATCTGCTAATTTTGATGTTCTAGTATATCGTGGGTCTACATGAATAACAACAGCACCCTTGTCTTTAGCTCTCATAATCCATTTAGCACTCATTGGGTGGTTTTCAGCAGCATTGGAACCTTCTATCAAAATCACTTTAGCATTTTTTAAATCCTGCCATGTATTTGTCATAGCTCCTCTGCCAAAAGCTGTTGATAACGCAGGTACTGTTGATGAGTGACAAAGACGAGCCTGATGCTCTAAAAAAGCAACACCCAGCATTTTTGTCATTTTGGCAATAAGATAACATTCTTCATTATGCACCTGTGCTCCGCCAACAAAACTTAAAGCATCACATCTGTTTACATTATAAGTTTTGCCATTTTCTGTTTCCTGAGATATCCAGTTATCATCACGAACCTGCTTAATTTTTGATGCGATTTTATCAAGAGCCTCATCCCAAGAAATATCAACCCATTTGTCACTTTTTGGAGCTCTGTATTTAGGAGTTAAATTACGGTTTTCAGAGTTTGGTATTACAGACATTGAAGCACCTTTACTGCAAAGACCGCCCTCATTAACTATGTGGTCAGAGTCACCCTCCAAATTAATCATTTTTCCATTTTTAACATAACCAACCATGCCGCATCCACAAGCACAGAATGTACAAATAGATGTGTATTCTTGTGCATCATCAAGCTTAAAGCCTTTGACTGCTGCTTTAACAGATGGGATATTAAAACCAAAGCCTGCCAGCGAAAGACCTGCTCCTGCAGCTGTAGTTTTAAGTAATGTTCTTCTGCTTACTTTCAAAGTAGCACCTCCTAATATTACTTGGAGAAAGAATGCTTAGCATATTTAACTTCAAAAAAGGATATAAAATCTGAGTGCTGTATAAATATACAAAAACAGTCTTTTTCCTCTTATTAAATTATCACATTTTTTTTATTTTTACAATATATAATATTTTATCTAAAAAGCATAATTAAAGTATTATATTAATAATTTCATTATATATCAATATGTTAACAAACTTAACAAAAGTTTTATTATATATACACTCATATATTTTCATATATTTTATAACACTGTTATATCTATTTCTAGTAGTAAAAAATATCATATTATACACATTTTATAAATTTATCTGATAGATATGTATATATAAAATTATATAGTTTATTATAACCACTGAAAATAAGTAATTTAAAATAATTTTTATACATTGTTGCAATAATTTTTGTATCAGCAAAATAGAACAGTATATTATATATTTATAAATATTTAATATTTATAGGAAAATTAGTTATTATCTACTATTATTATGACAGACCATAAACAGATGGTTTATAAGGAAGAACATACATCATTGCTCCACACTTCTGCTGTTATTTATATCTATATTATATATACATACTTCTGGATACTTTAACTTTTAATTATTCAAGCTGCTTTTTAGCAAGGCTGGACAATTCATCTTTTGCAGCAAAGTAAATTGAATATAATATAATGTGTTAGTATACATGCAGGAATATACTTTTTATTGTATCCACTTTCTATATACTTTTCTACTCTGTCTATAACATATTACATTTTTTAGATTTTTTATATGAGCTGCTCACATGAGAAACATTATAAATACAGAATATTTCGCATTAAAAGTTTTATGTAATCAATACTCCTAACCAAAGGTGTTTTTCTGCTGAAAGATTTTCCCACTGTTTACAGACTACTGAGCAGCCTCTGCAGGCATAGCATTTCTCTACATCATGCAGTATAGCAATTTCTATTGACATTATTTATAATTACTCAATTTAAAAATAGTTTAGCCTGCAAAAAAGGTGGTATGATATTTAAATGATTAATGAATATAATATTATTTGAAATAAATATTTGTTTAAACCATAAACTAATACGGCAGGATTAATTTAATTTTTATAAAAAAACATCATACCTGTAAAAAATTACTTGACAATTCCCCCCCCCATTTATAATAGCTG
>CAJUJZ010000073.1 GCA_910586745.1 uncultured Mucispirillum sp.
AAAGCTTTAAATAATATTAAATAATAAATAATATTTAAATCATTAATTCCGCCATTATTATTTGGCGGAATTTTTTTTGCCCTATTGTAAAAAAAGAAAAAATCTAGTAAAATACTACTAAAATAAATATAAGGATAAAATATGTCTGTAATAAAAAGGCTGTCCCCAGAAGTTGCTTCAAAAATAGCAGCAGGAGAAGTTGTAGAGAAACCTTTTAATGTTGTAAAGGAATTAATAGAAAACTCATGCGATGCTGGTGCAACTAAAATTATTGTTGAAATCAATGAGGGTGGATTAAATAAGATAAAAGTAACTGACAATGGCAAAGGGATATATAAAGATGATTTACCACTTGCATTAGAGCGTTTTGCAACAAGTAAAGCAGAAACAGTAGAGGATGTTTATTCTGCTGCAACCTTTGGTTTTAGAGGGGAAGCGTTAGCAGCAATTTCTTCTGTAAGTGATTTTAAAATTACAAGTGGTAATGGTGGTAAAGCTTATACTATCACATGTCAGTATGGTAAAATTGGCGAGATAAAACCAACTGCAGCAGTAAAAGGCACAATTATAGAAGCTGACAGACTTTTTGAAAACTTGCCTGCAAGGCGGAAATTTTTAAAAAGTTCTAAAAGTCTGGAAGCAGAAATTATAAAACTTATAAAGCATTTTTCGCTTATTAATCCAGAAATTGATATTACTTTAAAATGCAATGGTAAAGAAGTGTATCATGCATTATCTTCTGATGATACAACAGTAAGAGCAGCTAAAGTATTTAGTGGAAAAGCATTTTGTCAAGGAATGGCAGAATATGCTGGTAAAAAAGTGATAGCATGTGCAACACTTCCTTCATCCAGTGACAGATTAAAAAGAGATGCTATTATTATTGGTGTAAATGGCAGACTTATAAAAGATATAAGTTTAGTTCAGTCAGTTATTAATGCATATCACAGGCTTATTCCTGACGGCAGGTTTCCTGCAGCAGTGATAGATATTAGAATTAGTCCAGATATTGTTGATGCTAATGTGCACCCTGCAAAGCTTGAAGTCAGATTTGTAAATGCTGGCGAAATATTTTCTCTAGTAAGTGATGCTGTTGCAAACTCTTTTAAAGGTAAAGGAGTAAATACTGGCTATACTGGTAACTATATTCAGCAGGGCTATACTATTAATGAAAAACAGAATAATAATGAGCATAATATAGAGAATGAGAAACAAGGAGAAAGTAAACCAGTATTTAATAAAGAAAACAGTTATAAAACTTTTTTAGAGTATAAAGGCAGCAGTGTAAATACATCTTATAGTAACAGTCCAAAAAATAATGCTGAAGAAAGTACTGGCATAAAAATGCCGCAGCCTGCATATACTTTATCTCTTGATGAAACACTTGAAGATATTCCTGTAATCAATACAGAAAGCAGCGAAGAAGAAATAAATAATAATGCAGATACTCTTGATAACCGCATAGCAGGTGGAGAGTTTCGAGTAGTAGGACAGGTAGATAAAACTTATATTATTATAGAAACCCCTAATAAAGAAATATTATTTATTGACCAGCATGCTGCACATGAAAGGATACTTTTTGAAAAAATGCAGTCAGATAATGCTGCAAAACCAAAACCTTCTATAGTTCTGCATGATGCAGTAGAAGTTATAATGACTGATGAAATTATAGAAAATATTGACAGGTTTAAAGTAATTATAGAATCTTTTGGTTATGCATATAAAATTACAGGTTTGGATAAACTTGAAATTTTAAGAGTGCCGTATAATATTATAAGAAAAAATATAGCAAAAGAATTTACAAATATAGTGGTAGACTTATGCTTAACTGGTAAGTCAAAACAGGAAGAAGCACCACGGGCAATGCTTTCCTGCAAATCAGCTATAAAAGCAGGTGATACATTAACTTGTGCAGAAATGGAGTATCTTGTTACACTGCTTTTTAATACAGATAATTTTGGAACATGCCCACATGGCAGACCAATTATATATATGATGACTATAAAGGAGCTTGCAAGGAAATTTTACAGATGATAATACCTATTGTTACAGGGCCTACATCTTCAGGTAAAAGCGGCACAGCTTTTAATGCGGCATTAAAAACAGGTAATGTGGAAATTATTAGTGCAGATGCATTTCAAGTATATACTGGGCTTGATATTGGTACGGCAAAGGTCAGTAAAAAGGAAATGCAGCAGGTAAAACATCATCTTATAGATATTATGAAGCCAGATGAATGTTATTCTGCAGGTATGTTTGTGCAGCAGACAGAAGAACTTATTTATGACATTATAAACAGAGGGAAAGTCCCAGTAATAGCAGGTGGCACAGGGCTTTATATAAAATCATTAACTGATGGTATTTTTAACTGTCCTGAAATAGAAAGCAGTGTAAGGAAAGAACTGCAGAAAAAAGCAGAACTTGATGGGTTATCTGCATTATATAATAATCTTATGCAGGTTGATAATGAATATGCTTCAAAAATAACCAGTAATGACACAGCAAGAATTATTCGTGCATTAGAAATATATTACGGGCTTGGTATTTCTTTTACAGAAGCACATAAAAGATATAACAGAGAGCCAAAATATAAATATACTTGTGCAGTTTTATGGCAGGATAGAAAATTGCTTTATGAAAAAATAAATGAAAGAACTTTGCAGATGTGGCAAAAAGGCTGGAAACAGGAAGTAGAAAATCTTTTAAATGCAGGATATTCTGCAGATTGTCCGTCATTTAGAGCAATAGGATATAAATTAATTTCAGATTATATTATAAATGGTGGAAGTGAAGAATATATTATAAACCAGATAGCAAAAGAAACAAGGCATTTTGCAAAACGCCAGTTTACCTGGTTTAGAAATAAAGAAAATATAGTTATGTATGATAATGTTTTGTTGCTTGAAAATAATTTAATAGATTTGATTCATGGAAAAAGGAGCTTGTTATGAGGTATGCAATAATATTTACAGTAATTATATGTGCTATTGTATTTTATATTATTTTTGGTCATAATGGTGTGCTTAAATATAATGAGCTTGTAACAGTCCGCCAAAGTTATGAAGAAAGGCTTAGGGAAATGGATAAAGAAATAGCAGAAAAAGAAAGAGAGTTAGAGCTTGCTATTAAAAATCAGGAATATTTAGAAGGAATTATAAGACGAGAACTTGGCCTGCAGAAAATGGGTGAAGATGTATATATTATAGAAGATAATAAAACTACAGAAGAAAAGAAATAATTGGGTAAATTATGCAGGAATTTAGTGTTAAAGAAATATCACAAATATTATCAGGTATATTAAAAAATGCTTTTCCAGAAATGGTTGCAGTTACTGGAGAAATATCTCAGATTTCAAAAACGAATTCAAGCGGTCATATATATTTTGTATTAAAAGAAGGCGATTCAGTTTTAAATGCAACTTTTTTTAAATATTACCATGCAGCTAATAATTTTATGCCAAAACTTGGTGATAAAGTAAAGGTATATGGTGATATAAAAACTTATGATAAATCAAGCAGTTATCAGATAAATGTAAAAAAAATAGAGTATGATTCAGAAGGGCTTTTATGGAAGCAGTTTGAAGAAATGAAAAAGAAACTTTTTACAGAAGGTCTTTTTGATGAATCAAGAAAAAGACCTATTATTAAATATCCATATAGGATTGCTGTATTAACAGCATTAACTGGAGCTGTTATTAAAGATTTCATAGTTACTACTAAAAATGAAAAAGGAAGATATTTAATAGATGTATGGAATATTCCTGTGCAGAATATTGAAAATGCACAAGTTATTGCAGATACAATATTAAAAGCAGGAAGTCATACAGAAAGGTATGATGTAATAGTAGTTATGCGTGGTGGCGGCAGTATGGAAGATTTAGCTGTTTTTAATCAGGAAGTGGTGGCTCGTGCTGCAGCTGCTTCAAAAGTGCCGCTTATTAGTGCAGTAGGTCATGAAACAGATTTTACTATTATAGATTATGTGGCAGACTACAGGGCAGCAACACCAACTGCAGCAGCTTCATATTTATCTGCTTCCTATAAAGAAGCACAGCAGCTGCTTGAAAAATATATATTTGTATTAAATAAGAATACTACAAATATGCTTGAGAAAAAAAATCAGCAGCTTGATATGGCTGCGTTAAAGTTAGAAAGTAAATCGCCACAGCATAAGCTTATAAAACTTAACCATAAAATTGCAGACTTTAATAATACAATTGAAAGTATTATGAATAAAAGGTTATATGAATTAAATAAAAAGCTTGTAAAATATGAAAGTGTGGTGGTTGCAGCTAATCCAAATAATTTAATTAAATCATATAAAGTAAGAATTGTTAACAGCCGTAAAACCTTATTAACTAATATGACTGTTAAACTTTCAAGCTATAGTCAAAAAGAAATAATGTATAGAAAAAATATAAAAACAGCAGTATCAAATAAACTTGAAAAGAAAGCTGCCCGTTTAGAATTTTATTATAACAAAATAAGTTTGTTTAATCCTGCTAAAAAATTATCAAGCTATATGTATAAACTTGATATAATAGAAAAATCTCTTTTAAGAGCAGTAAGAGATAAATATGAAGCATCAAACAGTCTGTTAAAAGAATATTTCAGACGGTTAGACCAGTATATGATAGATTACAGATTTAATAAAAATGCAGATGTTGCAATGCTTGAAAGTAAACTTCGTCTGCTTAACCCACAGAATGTAATTGAAAGAGGATATGCTGTTGTGACTCAAAATGATAATATTGTTTCTTCAGTTGATAAGGTGGAGATGGAAATAGAACTTACTATAAAATTAAAAGATGGTGTAGTTAGTGCATATCCTGATAAAATACACAGCAGTAGCAGCAAAAACAGTGTAGAAGTATACAATATAGAAAAAATTTTAAAATAGTATTTTTTTTATACCGCTTTTTAAAAAAATATGATACACTTTTAAGATATTTTAAACATACCTGTATAAACTGTATAAATAATAGGAAAAAATAAATAAAATATAGATTTTAAGGAGATGTAAATGAGCAGAATACCTATAACACGCGGTGGTTATGAAAAATTAAAAGCAGAGCTTGATAAACTGCGTAATGTAGATAGGAATGAAGTAATACTTGCTATTCAAGAAGCAAGAGGACATGGGGATTTAAGTGAAAATGCTGAATATGATGCAGCAAAAGAAAGGCAGGGTATGATTGAAGCGCGTATTAACGAGCTTGAATATAAAATGAGCCTTTTTGAAATTATAGATATATCACAAATGTCTTGTGATAAAGTTGCTTTTGGTGCAACAGTTACTATTGAAAATATTGATACAGAAGAAAGAAAAACATACACTATAGTAGGCAGTGATGAAGCAGATATTTTTAATGGAAAAATATCTATTATGTCACCACTTGCAAGAGCTATGATGGGTAAAGAAGAAGGTGATGATTTCACTGTTCAGGCCCCAAAAGGTGAAACTGAATATGAAATTATAAAAATTGAATTTATAGATGGATAATTTATAAGTTTATAATTTAACAGGAGGGAATTATGAAATTTGAGCTGAATATTGCCAACCAGTTAACGATAGTAAGAGTTGCTGCTATACCTCTTTATCTTCTTGTGCTTTATATTAATAAAGACTGGAGTAATGTAACTGCAACAATTATTTTTATATTTGCAGGAGTTTCTGATTTCCTTGATGGTTATATTGCAAGAAAGTATAATATGGTTACTGATTTAGGTAAAATATTAGACCCTATTGCTGATAAAATACTTGTAGCGGCAGCATTAATTGCCTTAATAGATTTAGACAGGCTTTACTGGTGGATAGCTGTGTTAATGCTTGCAAGAGATTTTGCAATGGAAGCTTTGCGTAACCTTGCTGCCAGCAAAGGTGTAATTATTGCAGCAGGTATATGGGGCAAATTAAAAACTACTTTCCAAATGATAGCAATAGGTATGCTTTCATTTAAAATAACATGGCTTGGCATAAACTGGTTCTTAATAGGAACTATTCTTATGTATGCAGCATTAGTATTATCTATATATTCAGCATTTGTATATTATAGAGATTACTTTAGAAATGAAAATGAAAGGGAGATTGTTTAATGATGACAATACCACAAATATTATTAGTTATAGCAGCATATTTTATTGGTGCAATACCATTTGCATATATTATAGTTAAGCTTGTTAAAAAAATAGATATAAGAACTGTTGGCAGTGGCAATGCAGGAGCTACAAATGCAGCAAGAGTTCTTGGAAAATGGGGATTTATAAGTGTATTTGTGCTTGATGCATTAAAAGGCTTTATACCTGTATTTATATCACTTCATTTTTATGGACAGACTATTATTACATTAGCTGTAGCCGCAGTTGTTGTGCTTGGTCATACATATACAGTATTTCTTGGTTTTAAAGGTGGTAAAGGTGTAGCAACTGGTGCAGGTGTATTTTTAGCACTTGCTCCAATAGAAATAGGTATAGGTCTTGTTGTATTTATAATAGTGTTCCTTGCAACAAAAATGGTATCTGCAGGCTCTATTTTAGGCTCTCTTACACTGCTTGCAGCAGTATGTGTTGTGAGTGACTGGTTTGCACTTAAAGTATTAACTGCTGTTATAGTTTTCTTTGTAATATTTAAACATCGCTCAAATATTGTGCGTATAATAAAAGGCGAAGAAAATAGATTTGTTAGGAAAGAAGAAAAAAATGCTGAATAAAGAAGCTGTTATGAGCAGGTGTGTTGAGCTTGCCCGTAATGCTAAAGGTTTTACATTAACTAACCCGTTAGTAGGGGCTGCTGTTATCAAAAATGGTGAAGCAGTTTATGGTATACATGAAAAATACGGCACTAATCATGCTGAAGTAAATGCAATAAAAAATTCAGGTGAAGATGTTGCAGGCTGCGAGCTTTTTGTTACATTAGAGCCATGCTCTACCTATGGTAAAACACCGCCTTGTGTTGAGAAAATTATCTCATCAGGCATTAAAAAAGTTTATATAGGTGTGCTTGATGTTAATTCTAAGCACAGAGGGCAGGGCGTAAATATTCTTAAAAATGCAGGAATAGAAGTAGAATATGGTATTTTGGCAAAAGAATGCGGCTTATTAATAGAAGATTTTATTAAATATCAGACAGTAAAACTGCCTTATGTAACATTAAAAACAGCAAGCAGTATAGATGGCAGAATTGCATGTAAAACAGGCCATTCTAAATGGATAACAGGTGAAGATGCAAGAGAGCTTGTTCATAAAATGCGTGGTTCATATGATGTAGTTTTAACAGGTATTGGAACAGTGGAAGCTGATAATCCATTAATGACAGATAGAAGAAAAGATGCTAAAAGACAACCAGTCAGGGCAGTGCTTGACAGCAGTTTAAAAATAGATATTAATGCAAATATAATAAACAGTACAGGAGATGGTCCAGTAATTATTTATACTTCAGAAAATGCTGACAGAAGTAAAATTATACAGCTTAATGATAAAAATATAAAAGTTATTAATATTCCTCATATTAATGGAATGCTTGATATAAAAGAAGTACTTCATTCTATATATGAATTAGGTTATATGAATGTATTTGTTGAAGCTGGCAGTAGAGTAAATGGATCGTTTTTTGATAACAGACTTGTTGACAGGCTAGAAGCATTTATTGCTCCAAAAGTTATTGGAGGAAAAGATGCTATTTCATCAATAGGCGGTTTAGGTATTAATAATATGAATGAAGCAGTAGTATTTAAAGATTATGCAGTGAATACATGTGGTAATGATATATTAATATCTGCAAGAATAAATGACTATGCAGCACAGGCTGTTGAATTTACTAAAAATTATAATGTAGAATAATATGTTTACTGGAATAATAGAAGAACTTGGAAAAATCAGTGCCTTAACAAAAGGCGATAAAAGTTTGAAATTAAAAGTAGAGTGTAATAAAGTAACTGAAGGTCTGCTTTTAGGTGATTCTGTTGCTGTAAATGGTGTATGCTTAACTGCTGTGAATTTTGGAAACAGTTTTTTTGAAGCAGATGTTAGTTATGAAACTATTGCAAAAACATCACTTAATAATATTAAAATTGGCAGTATTGTTAATTTAGAAAGAGCATTAACTTTATCATCAAGGCTTGGAGGTCATATTGTTCAAGGTCATGTTGATGGAACAGGTAAAATTTTAAATATTACTAAATATGGAGATTCTTATAAATTATTTATCAGCTGTCCTGATTACCTTGATAAATATATTGTATCAAAATGCTCTATTGCAATAGATGGTATCAGCTTAACAGTTGCTGATGTTAAAAATAAAAGTTTTGAAATAGCAGTAATTCCTCATACTTATGAAAATACAAACTTAAAATATAAAAAAAATGGCGATACAGTGAATTTGGAATCAGATATTATTTCCAGATATGTGGAAAAAATGGTTTATTCTGAAGAAAAAGATGATAAATTAAAATCATTAATATTAGGTTTTAAAAGGTAGTTACAAATGGATATGAGTGTTCGTGCCAGCGTTGAAGAAGCATTAAATATAATAAAATCTGGCTGTATGCTGATTTTAACTGATGATGAATCTCGTGAAAATGAAGGCGATTTAGTATTTGCTGCTGATTTTGTTACACCTGAAAAAGTCAATTTTATGGCCACATACGGCAGAGGGCTTATATGTGTTGCATTAAACGGTGATAGATGTGATGCTCTTGGCTTAGAGCAAATGTCACAAAATAATGCGTGCAGGTTTGGTACTGCTTTTACAGTATCAGTTGAAGCAAAACAGGGTGTTACAACTGGTATATCAGCTTTTGACAGAGCAAAAACTATCAAAGTGCTTGCAGACCCACTTTCTAAAAAGAATGATTTAATAAGGCCAGGTCACATCTTTCCATTAAGAGCAAGAGAAGGCGGTGTATTAGTTCGTCCAGGGCAGACAGAAGGTTCTGTTGATTTAGCACGCCTTGCAGGTTTAAATCATGCTGGAGTAATCTGTGAAATAATGAATGAAGATGGCACTATGGCAAGAATGAATGATTTAGAAAAATTTGCTCATACTCATTCATTAAAAATATTAACTATTGAAGATTTAATAGAATACAGAAAAATAAATGATAATTTAATAGAAAAAGTTTCATCAGCTATTCTTCCTACAGAATTTGGAACATTTAGAATAGAGGGATATCAAAATAAAGCAGATGGCAAAGAAGCTGTCGCATTAATAAAAGGCGATATAAAAGTGGGTAATCCACCACTTGTAAGAGTTCATTCTCAGTGTTTAACAGGTGACGGATTTGCTTCTTTAAGATGCGACTGCGGCAATCAGCTGCATGCTGCTATGCAGATG
Source organism: uncultured Mucispirillum sp. (assembly GCA_910586745.1). Lineage (GTDB taxonomy): Bacteria > Chrysiogenota > Deferribacteres > Deferribacterales > Mucispirillaceae > Mucispirillum. The sequence goes on from CAJUJZ010000073.1 coordinate 9,331, forward strand.
ATAGAGCAGGAAGGCAGAGGCGTTATTTTATATATGTTTCAGGAAGGCAGAGGCATAGGACTTTTAAATAAAATTAAAGCTTATAAACTGCAGGATGAAGGCTATGATACTGTAGAAGCTAATATTAAACTTGGCTTTTTAGATGATGAAAGAGATTATTCTTTTGGTGCTCAGCTTTTAAGAAAACTGGGTGTAAGTAAAATGCGTTTTATGTCTAACAATCCAAGAAAATTTTCAGGTCTTGAAAAATATGGTATTGAAATTGTGGAAAGAGTACCAATTCAATGCGGTATAGGCGGTGAAAATATGAAATACATGCAGACTAAAAAACAAAAATTAGGTCATATTTTAGATATATAAAAAAATATTGAGAGGACAAAATGAAAGTGTTTGAAGGAAATTTTGACGGAAAAGGGTTAAAAATAGCAATAGTTGCTTCAAGATTTAATGAATTTATTACTAAAGAATTAATTAGTGGTGCAGAAGATACATTACTTCGTCATAATGTTAATACTGATGATATAGATTTATACAGAGTTCCAGGAGCTTTTGAAATACCATCAGCATGTAATAAGATTGCAAAAAGTGGTAAATACAATGCAGTTATTACATTGGGTGCGGTAATAAGAGGCTCTACTCCACATTTTGATTATGTGGCAGCAGAAGTTTCAAAAGGTGTTGCTTCTGTATCTATGCAGTATAATATTCCTGTAATTTTTGGTGTGTTAACTACAGATACTATTGAACAGGCTGTTGAAAGAGCTGGTACAAAAGCAGGTAATAAAGGCAGTGATGCTGCTATGGCTGCATTAGAAATGATAAACCTCTATAAAGGTATGTAATGAAAAGAAAAAGAACACAAGGGCGTGATTACGCTATACAAATGCTTTACAGTGCTGCTTTAGCGGATAACACTATTGATGAAACAAAATCATCTTTCAGGCTTGAATATGCGGATGAAAATGAAGATGTATTAGACTTTGCAGATAAGCTTTTTGAAGCTGCATATAAAAATAAAGAAAAAGATGAAGCAATAATATCAGAGCTTATAAATAAAAACTGGACTATTGATAGAATTGGTGCAATAGAAAGATGTATTTTAAGGCTTGGTATATCAGAGCTTTTTGAAGGTGATGCTCCATACTATGCAGTTATTGATGATTATGTTACTTTAGCAAAAAATTATGGAGATGAAAAATCTGCATCTTTTGTAAACGGTATTTTGGAAAATGTAAAAAATAAATTTTCCATAGAGTTGGATAATGGAAGAAAATAAAGAAAAACTTATTATTGATTTTGGTCAGGTAGAATACAGCCCTGCAATCATTGATTATGATTTTATTAATAACCGTCCACGAGGCGGCTCCAGCAGGATAGATTTCTTTTCACATGGTGCTGTATCATCTTCTTTGGAAGGTTTAGAATTTGATACAAAAATATATCTTAAAAAAGACAATATATTTTTTGAAAAAGGTATATTTTTATTAGACTTTCAGGAAGTGCAGAAAAACCCACATATTTTTTTAGATATGGTTAATAATTTAAAACTTGAAAGAATATACCTTGAAAACTCAATACATTTTAATATAGAGTCTATTGCCGCTAAACTTGAAAATGTTGATGTAATATTAATGAATTTTGGGTGTATAGAATAGTGGATAATGAATTTTATACAATAAGAATAAGATTTTCCTGTAACAAAGATGATATTATTATTGTAAATTCTATATTAGATTCTTACGGCGGTTTAGGTCTTATACGCACTATTGATAAAGAAGCCTGCAATTGTGCTGTATTTACAACAAACTCTATATATAAAACTACATTAGAAGTAATGCAGGCATTGCAGCAGGAAGGTTTATCAATTACTGATATTATAGTTGATAAATCTGAGAATGTAGATGAATTTGCACTGCAGGACAGGGAGATATAAATGGATTTAGGAATTACAAAAAAATATATGATTTTTAATCTTGTTACAAATACTACAAAA
>CAJUJZ010000074.1 GCA_910586745.1 uncultured Mucispirillum sp.
AATTCTACACCATTATCTACTGTTATGCTCTTAAATATTAAGCTGAATTTATCTATACTTTAATGGTAAAAGCTATTAGAATTTATATGTTTTTATAAATTTCTTTTCTGTGGCCTATGGTGAGTGCTAGAATAACAAGCTTTTTATCAATAATTTCACATATTAGATGGTAATCACCTATGCGGTATCTCCAAAGACCTGCCTTATCAGCAGATAAACCTTTGCCAAATACTCTAGGATTTTCCGTATTTGATAAATTTTTCTCAATCCATGCTTTAATCATTTTTTGAGTATATTTATCAAGTTTTTTAAATTCTTTTTCAAATCTCTCTGAAACTTCTATTGAATAATTCATATATCCAGCTCTTTCCAAAAAGTAGATACAGGACGGCTTTTACAGCCAGATTTTTCATAATCTTTATATGCTTCTTCCGCTATAATAATATCGTATTCATCTTCAATTTTTTCAAACAATGCTTTTTTGAAAGCTTCTGCAAGTGATATAGAATGCAGCTTTGCATAGCTGTCTGCAAGTTTTCTTTCTTCTTCTGTAAGTCTTATTGAAAAACTCATGGAGCACCCCTTATTATGTAATACATTGTATTACAATACTTAAAAAAAGTCAATATTGGTGGTGAATGTTTAATAAATTAGTAAATAAGAAAAACAAGATTTGTGAGATTTATGGGGTTTGATATTTTAGGGAATGGATAATGTGGTGGTATAAATAAAATATGAAATTGAAAGTACTTGAATTATTGGTAAAAGAAATATGCTTGAAAAAAAGCGGAGCATAAGCTCCGCATAAAGTATAATAATTTTTATTTAGCCGACAACTGGCATGAATGAAAATACTTTTGTAAACCACACAGCAAGTGCTGCCATTTGGTTTGTTAAAAGCAGCAGACCTATTAAAATAAGCAGAGCCCCTGCAATTCTTTCTACCCATATAAGATATCTGCCAGCTTTGCGGATTGCATTGATTACTTCATTTACTGCTAAGGCTGCCACAAGAAAAGGAATCCAAAGTCCAAGGGAATAAACGAATAATAACACCATACCTTGAGTAATTGATGATTCCTGAGAAGCAACAGCAAGTATACCTGCTAAAATAGGACCTACACATGGTGTCCAGCCTAAAACAAAAGCTATTCCTAATAAGAAAGCGTTTATGAAAAATGGGAATGATTTTTTTTCATAGTTTATTTTAGATGTTTTCATTAAAAATTTTATTTTAAAAACCCCTATCATGTGCAGACCAAAAATTATTACAATAACCCCCGCAATTTGGGAAAGAAGTGTCTGGTAGCTTTTTAATACCTGACCAAAAGATGTGGCTGTTGCACCAAGCGCCACAAAAACAATAGTAAAGCCAAGACCAAAGAAAAGAGCACCTAAAAATGCTTTTAATCGTGGAGAAAATCTACTGTTGTATGCAGTATCTGTTTTTAAGTTTTCTAAACTTTCTCCAGACATAAATGATATATAGCCCGGCAGCAGCGGAAAAATGCAGGGAGATAAGAATGTTAAAAGCCCTGCAATAAATGATGCAAACATTGATGGTATTTCTGGTGTAAACAATATATCCTCCATTTATATATTACATATTAACAGCTATAGTAATGAATTATGCAGGTAATATATATTTTTTTATCATAATACAATGAAAAGTTGTAGATATTGTGTAGTTAAAATTTTTTTGAATTTAATAATAAAAATTTTTGGTATAGATTAATGTCATAGAAAATAAGGGGCATTTATGGACAGCAGAAAAAAACTTATTGCAGTCGGTGTAATAGTAATTGGTGCATTAGCCTATTTATTAGCAAGCGGTTTTGCAGGTTATTCCCTGCATGATGCAGAAGTTTCTGAAATAGTTAGTAACCCTGCAAAATTTCAAGGCAAGGGCATAAAAGTAAGCGGCACAGTTATGAGTGGTTCAGTTACAAAAGCCCAGCTTGATTTAGCTTTTGATATGAAAGATAAAAATGATGACAGTTTCATCAAGGTAGAATATAAAGGCATAGTGCCAGATGCTTTTCAGGAAGAAGTAGAAGTTATTGTTGAAGGCACTTATGATGAAGCAAATAAAAAGTTTATGGCAAGCTCACTTTTAGCAAAATGTCCATCTCGCTATGACAGTATGGATGTGGAAGAACATAATAAAGCAATGGCGGAAATAAACGCAGATATATAAACTCCTCAAAAGATATTAGCTGTTATAAGGCTCGGTCTCCCCACCGAGCCTTATTTATGTATATCACTGTTTTTTAAGCAATTGCAAAATTAATATGTTTATGATACTATTAATAAATTGAAATTTATGTTTTTTAAGGCAGTAAAGAATATTTTTTCTGAAAAACTGCATTGTTATAAAATTTAAAGGGAAAAAGGTAAACTTTTTTATATGGCAGAAGAATGCGGGAAAAGTCTTATTTCTTTAAAAAAAGCGGGCAAGATATATGGCACTGTTACTGCTTTAAAGAAAATAGATTTAGATATACATAAAGGCCAGTCTATTACGATTTTTGGCTCAAATGGAGCCGGAAAATCTACACTTCTTAAAATTCTTTCTATGCAGACAAGGTTAACTTACGGCACTATATTATATAATGGTGTGGAAAGTAAAAAACTGGCAGATATTTACAGAGCAAATTTTGGTGTTATTTCTCACCAGCCCTTTGTGTATGAAGGCCTTTCTGCTATGGAGAATTTAGAATTTTACGGCACCCTTTATAATGTATCAAATGTAAGGCAGAAGGCAGAAAGCCTTTTAAAACAGCTTGATTTATATTCCAGAAAACATGATGCCGTCCGTACTTATTCACGCGGTATGCTGCAGAGAATCTCTATTGCAAGGGCATTAATCCATTCACCAGAAATTATATTTTTAGATGAGCCATATACTGGGCTTGACAGCCTTGCAGGCAATAATCTTTCAAACCTTTTAAAAGAACAGTTAAGTCATAATAAAACTATTTTAATGGTTACTCATGATATCCATACAGGGCTTGATTTAGCAAGCCATGTAATTATTATGAAAAGTGGCAGAATAGTATTTAATAAGCCAAAGGCAGAAATAGATACTGCATCATTTGAGCAGATGTATTTAGATGTGGCAGGCAGAAAGGAATTAAAAGATGAATTACTTTAAAGCAGTTTTTGCCATATTGAAAAAAGATATATTAATGGAGTTAAGAACTAAAGAAACAGTTAATGCAACTTTAGTTTTTGGTGTGCTTATTACACTTGTTTTTAGCTTTATTTCTGAGCCGGGCAGTAAAACAGAGCAGGAAGCAGCAGGCGGCATTTTTTGGATGGCTGTTACATTCTCTGGTATTTTAGGGCTTAATAAAACTATGATGAGTGAAATACAGGGTGGCAGTTTTGAAGCACTAATGCTTGCACCAATAGATAGAAGTGCTGTATTTTTTGGAAAAGTGCTCTCTAACTTTTTATTTTTAACTATACTTGAAATAATATTAGTGCCACTGTTTTTAGTGTTTTATAATATTAATCTTGTTTCGCACTGGCTTATGATTTTAATAATTCTGCTTGCAACTTACGGGTATTCTGTAACAGGTACATTGTTTTCAATGATTAGTGTCCGCACAAAAACAAGGGAGATTATGCTGCCCCTTTTAATGCTGCCTGTATTAATACCTGTTATTATTGCAGCCATACTTTCTACAAACATATTTTTACTGGGACATGATATTACATACAGTTATAACTGGATAAAACTTATGGCAGTATTTGATGTGATATTTACTGCTGTTATTTTTGGCATATTTGGTGCCATTATAGAAGAATAATTTTATGGAGTATGTATGAACAGAATTCAAAAGCTTGATAAAATTTTTTCCATACTTCTTTTTTTAGTAGTGCCTGTAGGGCTTTATTTTGCTTTTTTCTATGCACCTGTTGAAAGAGTGATGGGAATAGTGCAGAAAATATTTTACTTTCATGTGGCTTCAGCATGGGTTGGTTTTTTTGCATTTTTTATAACATTTGCAGCGAGTATATTATACCTTATCACAAAGAAATATGCTTTTGATGATATTGCATCAGCATCAGCAGAGATAGGGCTTGCTTTCTGCACTATTGTTATTTTAACAGGTCCATTATGGGCGAAACCTGCATGGGGTAAATTCTGGACATGGGATCCACGCCTTACTTCTACACTTCTTTTATGGTTTATATATGTGGGCTATATTATGCTCAGGCAGTTTATGGATGAAAGCGACAGACGCGCAAAATTTTCTGCAGCTGTAGGTATTATAGGCTTTATTGATGTGCCTGTTGTATTTTTATCAATACAATGGTGGAACAATACAATACATCCAAATGTAGTGCAGAAAGGCGGCGGAGGACTTCACCCAGATATGCTTACTGCTATGCTTGTATGTCTTGGAATTTTTACTATTATATATATTTCGCTTTTAATACGCAGACTAAGGCTTATAAATATTGAAAGGCGTATAAAATTATTAGAAACAGATTAGAAGGAGCAGATTTATGATGGATAATATTGAATATTTAATTGGAGCTTATGCTCTTATTTGGTTAGTATTGGCTTACTACTTTTATGTATCAGGTGCTAAATTAAAGCAGATTGAAGAAAAAGTAAAAATGCTGGAAGATGAAAAAAATAGATAAATCCTGCTGTTATGTCTTGAAAAAGTTTTTATATGTTGACACTTTCTAATTAATATTATAATACTGCTCTTAATTTCATTTAATATTATAATGTGGATAGGTGTTTTTTATGAAAAAATTCCATTTATATCTATTTCTGTTTTCATTTTTTTTAATACTATCTTCCTGCAGCGGTGAAAATAAGGCAAATAATACGCCTGTTCAGGTAAAACCAACTGATGTGGCTGTTACAAAAGTTGTGCTTCAGGATATTACAGATTATTACACTCTGCCAGGAATTGTGGAAGCATGGGATGATATTACAGTTCCTTCAGAAATATCTGGACCTGTTACATGGATAGGAAAAGATGAAGGCTCATTTGTAAAGCAGGGTGAAGCCATATTAAAAATTAATACAGATAATCTGCTTGCAAACCTAAACTCTGCAAAAGTTCAGTTAGAAGATGATAAAAAGGAATATTTACGCCAGAAAAATCTGTATGCTCAAAAAGCAGTTTCCCAAAAGCAGTATGATACAGCGAAAAAAACATATAATTTATCAGAAGTATCATACAGGCTTGCTCTTGATGAATATAATAAAAGCACTATAAAAAGCCCTGTTACAGGGATTATTGATGATGTTATGCCCAATATTGGCGAATATGTTTCTCCAGGCACAGAAGTAGCAAGGCTTATAGATATGTCTAAACTGAAAATATATGTATATGTGCCTGAAAACGATGTTAAATATTTAAGACTTGGTCAGACAGTTGATGTATATGTAGCTGAAATTGGCGGTGAAAAGAATATAAAACAGGGTGTTATTAACTATATTTCAGTAGTAAGTGACAGTGCCAGCAATTTAACCCATAAAGTCCGTGTAGATATAGCTCTTGACAGAGATATAAGACCCGGCAGGATAGTGAGAGTGGATATAGTCCGCAAAACTTTTCAAAATGTAATGGTTGCAGATATATATTCTGTTATAGATAAAGACGGTCAGAAAGTAGTTTTTATAAACAATAACGGCAAAGCAGAAGAAAGAAAAGTTGTTACAGGCGATATGATAGGCTCAAAAGTAATAATTATTTCAGGTATAGAGCCGGGCCAGGAGCTTATTACAAGCGGCCAGCAGTTTTTATCAGACGGTTCACCTGTCCGACTGGGAGAATAAACCATGCTTATAACAAAAGCTGCCATAAAATGGAAACAAGCTGTTTTTCTGTTAATGATGGTGTTTATTATATTTGGGTCATCTGCATATATCAGCCTGCCTAGAGAAGCTAATCCTGATGTTCCTATACCATATATATTTATAACAACTATATATTCTGGTGTTTCACCTACGGATATGGAATCTCTTGTAACATTTAAAATAGAAAATAAATTACGCGGTATAGAGGGTGTAAAAGAGATTATTTCATACAGTGCTGAAAGTGTTTCTAATATCAGTATAGAGTTTAATCCAGATGTTGATGTTGATATGGCTTTACAGCGTGTAAGGGATAAGGTTGACCAGGCTAAGAGTGATTTACCACAGGATTTAACAGAAGAGCCTATTATTACAGAAATCAGTATGAGCGATTTCCCTGTGTTTGTTGTAGCTATTTCTGGCGATGTGCCTGAACATGATTTAAAGAAAATAGCTGATGAAATGCAGGATAAATTTGAAAGCATAAAAGGTGTTTTAGAAGTAGATTTATCGGGAACAAGAGATAGAGAAATACTTATTCTGTTTGATTATGAAAGGCTGCAGTCTTATTCGCTTACAATGAATGATTTAGCAAATGCTGTGCAGGGCGAACATATCAATATTCCCGGCGGTTCTCTTGATATTGGCAGAGGAAAATACCTTGTCCGTATACCAGGAGAATATACTAATGCTAAGGAAATAGAAGATATAGTAGTAACAGTAAAGGATGGAATACCTGTATATTTAAGAGATGTTGCAAGAGTGCTTGATTCTTTTGAAGATAAAGATTCCTATGCTTCATTAAATGGTGTGCCTGCCATATCCGTATCTATTAAAAAACGGGTTGGTGCAAATATATTAGAGATGGCAAACGATGTTAAAAATGCTATAAAAGATGCAGAGGCAGAGTATCCACCAGCTGTTAAATTTACCCTGACTACTGATATATCAAAAGATATTAAATCAATGGTTAATGAACTTGAAAATAATATGATTACAGGCTTTATACTTGTATTTCTAGTGCTGTTTTTATTTTTAGGTAAATTAAATTCACTTTTTGCAGCTGTAATTATACCTTTTAGTATGCTTATATCTTTTATGGTGCTGCAGGCACTAGGAATAACATTAAATATGCTTGTATTGTTTTCACTGATTATGGCTCTTGGTATGCTTGTGGATAATGCCATTGTAATAGTTGAAAATATATACAGACACATGCAGGAAGGCAAAAGCAGAGTGGAAGCAGCAGTTGCTGCATCAGAAGAAATAGGCTGGCCTGTTGTAGCTTCAACACTAACAACAGTATTTGCTTTTCTGCCTATGGCATTTTGGCCGGGTGTAATTGGTGGATTTATGAAATTCCTGCCAATTACACTTATTATTACTCTACTTTCATCTTTATTTGTTGCTCTTGTGTTTAATCCTGTTATAAGCTCAACTTTTATGCGGGTAAATGATAAACACATAGGGGAAGAAAATGATTTAAAATTTGGAAAATTTATACAGTTTTATATGAAAACCGTAAATTTTGCATTAAATCATAGAATTACAGCACTAATTGCAGCCATATTTTTTGTAATACTGCCTATGTTTTTATTTGGGGCAAGAGGGCTTGGGGTAGAGTTTTTTCCAGAAAGCGACCCTGCCCGTGTTTTTATAAGAGCAAATGCACCTGAAGGCACAAATGCTGCCACAACTAATGGATTTGTAAATAAATTTAGAGAAGCCACTCTTAATGAAAATGATATAAAACTTACACTTGGAGAAGTTGGTGGTGCTGCTGCAGACTATTCAGATGCAGGTGGGACAGCAACTCACAGAGGCAGGCTTACAATAGAGTTTGTAGATTTTGAAGATAGAAACGAACCATCCCCTGCCACTATAAACAGGATTAGAGAACGGCTTAATTTCTTCCCTGGCACAGAAGTTGTGTGGGAAAAAGAGCAGATGGGACCGCCTACTGGTGCTGCTGTAAGTATAGAAATATCAGGCAGAGATGTTGATGTGCTTGGAAGTATTGCAGCAAAAGTGAAAAAAACAATAGAGCAGATACCGGGGCTTGTGGATTTAAAAGATGATTATGTAAAATCAAAGCCGGAAATACGAATAGATGTAGATAGAGAAAAAGCAGCACTATTAGGTCTTAATACTTCAAGTATAGCTCAGGCTGTTCGTGGCTCTGTTTATGGTATAGAGGTTGGAAAATACAGGGAAGGCGATGATGAATATGACATTAAAGTCAGGCTGCCAGATGAACAGAGAAAAAGTATAGACGATATAAAAAACCTTATGATAAATACACCACAGGGTAAATATGTGCCTATATCCTCTGTGGCAGATGTAACATTAAGTGCAGGTTTTGGCACTATTACAAGGATAGATTTCAAAAGAGTTGTTAATGTAACAGCCAATGCAGAAGGCAGAAGCAGTGTGGAAGTTATGCAGGATGTTATGAAAATATTAAAAGATTTTGAACTGCCATCAGGATATACAATAAACTATACAGGAGAAACAGAAGATCAGCAGGAAGCAGGTATGTTTTTAGGGCAGGCTCTGCTTGCAGCATTGTTTTTAATACTTATGGTGCTTTTAATAGAGTTTAATTCTGTATCTCAAACATTTATAATATTATTTACTATCGTGCTTTCAATAGGCGGTATATTTTGGGGGCTTGTTATAACAAATACAAATTTTGGCATTATTATGACAGGTATAGGCACTATTTCTTTGGCAGGAGTTGTTATAAATAATGGAATTGTGCTGATAGATTATACCAACCAGCTGCGGGCAGAAGGAATGGCAGCAAGAGATGCAATTATTAGAGCAGGAGCAGTCCGTTTCCGCCCTGTAATGCTTACAGCATGGACAACTATTTTAGGTATGCTTCCTATGGCTACAGGCTATGGAATAGATTTTAAAAATATGAAGTTTGTAACAGGAGCTGAAATGAGCCAGTATTGGGGACCTATGGCAAATGCAGTAATTTTTGGGCTTGCATTCTCTACTATGCTTACACTGATTATAGTTCCAGTGCTTTACTCTTTTACAGGTGGCGGATTAAAAAAAGATGAAAATACAGGTGGTATGCAGGATACAGAAAAGCAGGGCTTTTTTACAAGACTGAAAAATATGCTGAACTTCAAAAACTTCGGCAGAAACAGGGATATAAAACGCCTGCTGAATAAGGGGAAATAAAAGAAAGGTAAATGATAAGATTATATAATAATGTGGGGAGCAGATGCTCCCCGTTATTTTACTTCAACTACATTACTAATGTTTTTTTGTGATATCCTTTATAATACTTCTTTTGATAGTGCTGTTTAATTTAGATATTTTTTCACAATCATTAAAAACTTCTTCTATATTTTTTACAATTATCTGGAAAGCAGTGCTATTAATTCTATTATATGCTAATTCTTTTGCACCCTTATCATTTGACATAAAAACAGGTATTTTACATATTTGAGCTGTAATTAAGGAATGAATTTCACCTAAATTATATCCTGATTTACGGTAAGTAAAAATATCTAAATTTCCTAATTTTTCACTATTCATAAAAAAATAATAATCATGGAAATATTGCTGATAACTAACTGTATCAACATCATCTATTAAAAAATCACTATAATTTAATATTTTTATATAATTTTCGCTAACTAATGTTTTAATAGAATTATTATGAAATAATTCATTATCAAAAACATAGATATGTATAGCTGGACTTATATTTAATATTTCGAAAATAGATTTGAAAAAAGATATGTTTTTATCATTTTGAAGAATAATATTACAGAAATCAGCATCTAAAAGAACAACATTGTTATTCATTTTATATTTCCAGATTTATTTTTAAATTGTTAGTTTCTATTAAATTATTTACTGGAATATCTAGTTTATTTCTAGTGTTATTAATTTTTCTACTATTAAATATTTCTGCATCTTCTACTTTTGAAATAAGTTCAGGGTATCCCTTTATTCCTTTTTTTTGTGAGCGGATACCAAGGCGTGTAAAGTTATATATTTTAATATAGTCATTAATTTCATTTAAAATAATATTATTGTTAATTAATAATTCAGCTGTTTTTTTACTGATTATATTTATTTCATAAAGTCTAACTACAACTGCCTTAAAAGGCACAAAAAATGTGTCCATTAAGTTTAGTGCTATTTTTATAAAATCATATAAGTCAATATTGTGTTCATGGTTTTTAAAAAGAGATGTTGCCTTATCAGTAAAATATTCAGTAGGCATCAAGATAAGTGCTGCAAAATAATTCATTGCAGCTTCTTCTATGTCTTTATCATGTTTTTGATTATATTCATCACAATTTTCCAGCAAATATTCATGAAGGGTTAGTATATGACCTAATTCATGGGCAGCAGTAAAAACTTGTTTTTCTATAACTTTATATGTATTAATATGTACAAAATTAGTAAGTTTATCATTGATGTATTTTTGAATAAGACTGCCGTCATTTTCTTCATTTTCCTGCGGATAATATAAGATAATACATTTATCATCTAATATTTCAAAAATAGAATCTCTGATAGGTTCATTAGTATTTATATAAGGATAGTTTTCTATAAATTTTTGAATTTCTTTTTGTATTGTATCAGGCAAGACAGGAATATTCATAGGCATACTATTTTATATTTTCGACAGCTTCTGCAAAATCAATATAAGTATCAATTATATCTAATATTTCATCACAGTTTTCTTTATATTTAAAGTCACTCATACAGTGAACCATTTCTGCATAAGCATCATTATTTTGATAATTTAAAATATCCATAGGATTAACAGAAAAAAGTTCTGCAACTTTTTTTATTTCCATAGGTGTAATGGAAAGGCGGCCAGTAATTAATTTATTATAATCATTTTCACTGAAATTAAGCATATTACAAAGGTTTTCTTTGCCATTTTCTGCACTGTCTGCCAATAAAAATATTTTATAACCTATATTACGAAGGTTAGACATATAAAACTCCGCTATAAATTGATTTTTTTAATTTTTATGGTATATGTTATAAATAATAAAGATATATACCTTGTTAAATTATTTTTAAGCAATTCTTCCCATTATTTAGTATATTATAAAATATATTGTGTCAAGTAAAAAATGCCATAAAACATATACATTTATACCCTATTTATTATATCGGTATTTATGAAATTATTCTTAAGATTTATAATAAGATGATGAATATTTAAACATAATTTATATGTTTACTTAATATAACCACCTGCTGAATAAAGGAAAATAAAGAAAGGTAATAGATAAGGTGATATAAAATAATATGATAATGTGGGGAGCAGATGCTCCCCCCCCCG
>CAJUJZ010000075.1 GCA_910586745.1 uncultured Mucispirillum sp.
AATTGAGGCCTGTGACATTCATCAAAGATTAATACAACTTTTTTATTATATATATTATGGTTTTTATTTTTCTTTATAAATGTAGAAAGTTTTTGTATAGTTGTAAGTATTATTTTATTATCACTTTCTATCTGCTCTTGTAATTTTCTAGTGTTTGTATTAGAAGAAACACAGCCTTTCTTATATTTATCATACTCTTTTATTGTTTGATAATCTAAATCTTTTCTATCTACAACAAAAATAACTTTATCAATATAATTTGTTTTTGAAGCAAGTATTGATGTTTTAAATGAAGTTAAAGTCTTGCCACTTCCTGTTGTATGCCAAATATATCCACCTGCATCTATTTTACCATATATATTTCTATTTTCTGCATATTTAATTTTATTTAATATTCTTTCACAAGCCACAATTTGATATGGTCTCATTACAAGCAGCTGCCCACTTTCATTTAATATGCAGTATTTTGTTATAATATTTAAAATTGTATGCCGTGCAAAAAAGTAGTTTGTAAAATTAACTAAATCAGATATTCGTCTATTTTCAGCATCTGCCCAGAAAATAGTAAATTCAAATGAATTATTTGTTTTTTTATTAAAGCTTTTGGTTTGATATTCTCTTACTGTATTAGAATAATATTTTGTATGAGTTCCGTTTGATATAACAAATATTTGCACAAATTCAAATAATGAGTTTCCTGCCCAGAAACTATCTCTTTTATATCTATTTATCTGATTAAAGGCAGTCTGTAAAGCAACACCCCGCCTTTTAAGTTCTATATGTATAAATGGAAGTCCATTTATTAAAATAGTAACATCATATATTGATTTATATTTACCATTATCTTCTTTATATTGGTTTATGACCTGCAATTTATTATTATGAATATTGTTTCTATCTATTAGATTTATATTTTTTTCTATATGTGCATTATTTTTAGTAGTTAATTTTCCTTCATCATTATGTATTATTTTTGCTTTTTCTAAAATGCTGTCTTTTAGAATTTCTTTTTTTAAAAATATTTCCCATTCATCTTGCTCAAATTTATAATTATTTAACTTTTCAAGCTGTGTTTTAAGGTTAGCTGTCAATTCTTTTTCATTTTTTATATTTATATATTCATAACCCAGCTTTATAAGATTTTCTATTAATTCTGTTTCAAGCTCTCTTTCAGACTGATAAGATTTGTTGCTTGTTCTTTTATCTTCATACATTGCAACAACTGTATCACATTCTGTTTCATATAGTATATTATAGTTCATAAGCAAAAATCCTATTCTCTTTTATTTTTAAATCCAGTCCAGCTACGGACTTTTGATTCCTCCCGACTTGGTCGGAAAGTCCTTGCGTCGCAAACAACGCTCCCCGTGAATTTAAAAAAATGCGGAATGAACGAGCAAGTCGTTTCATTCCTTACTAAAGCAGGCTTGTCCTAAGTTTGTTATATACTCTATTTGTAATCAAAACTTAACAACTTATTCCATACAATACAAAAATATTAAAAATACTTGCATATTTCTTAATACTTTATATAATATTATATAATTAATCAAGGAGTATTTGCATCCCGTTATAGCACGATTTTATGGATTGATTATAAAAATGTATTTCAGTTTATCAGAACACAATCCACCGCATTTTCATGTATTGTATGGAGAATATTCAGGAATATTTGCCATAGAAGACCTTGAAATGATAGAAGGTGACTTGCCTGTAAAAGCATAAAATATGGTAAAAGAGTGAGGATTTAAATATCAATCTGATTTATTTAAAATATGGAATACACAAAAGTTTATACAACTACCACCATTAGAATAAAAGAAGGTGCAGTATGTTCCACAAAATAAAAAGTATTAAACCATCTACAAATTACTGCATAATAGTTGTGTTTGAAAACGATGAAACAAAAACATACAATGTATCTAAGTTATTTGATAAATACCCATCATATAGAGCATTAGAAACTATACATGGGCTTTTTAAACAGGTAAAAGTTGATAAAGGTGGATATGGTATCAGCTGGAATGATGAATTAGATATTTCATGTAATGAGCTTTATTATAATTCAAAGTAATTTAGAAAGGGGATATATCCACTTTCTAAATTTCAACTATTTTAAAATTGTTATATTCACCATATAAAAATTTAATATGTATAAAATTTCAGGTACACACCCAAAAATTTTATAATCTAGTTAATATAATCAAAGGATAAAATTCAAAATTATATAAAAATATAAATAGATTCTTCACAGCTTGTTTCACAAGCGTTCAGAATGACATGGGCTATCAAAACTTAATAATTTATCTCTGTAATATTCATACTGCTTTTTTCTTGCTGCTATCTCTGACGGAAGTCCTTCCGTTAAACTGTTACATATTCGCTCAAATTTATCAAGTATATTTACTATTTCTTCCTGCACTTCAAGGGGCGGGATAGGGATATCTACATTTTTAACCATATCTATATTTAAATTCTGCACTGTTCCACTTGAAGCACTTTGTCTAAACCCTTGCTGAATTTGTGTAGTAGTCAAAATATAATACAAAAAATCTGATAATAAATATTTTTCAAAATTACTAATTGATATCCAACCATCATGTATACAACCTTTTATTTTTAATATATAAGGTCTACCAAAACTCATAGAATTAGATAATATAAAATCACCAATATTTACAATTTTAGATTTTTTAGAACCTTCAATTGTTAATTTTTCTTTTGTATTTGTAATATATTTATCATTAGTAGCAACATCACCTATTTTTATCCAAGGAATACCGTTCTTATCATTAGTTAAAAAACTATGTATAGGTCTTGGAGAAGACCCACGAATCATTGTTGACACTTCACCTAATTTCTTAACTACCCCCCCCCGTTTTAAAATATTGTCAAATGACAATAACTTATCTCTATAATATTCATACTGCTTTTTTCTAGCTTGTAGCTCTGCTTGTAGCTCTGCTTGTAGCTCGCTGAAATTGTCAAGTATCTTGACAATTTCAGCTTGAACTTCAAGCGGTGGAATAGGGATATGAACTTGTAAAAATTTATTTACATCAAGATGATTTATTGTTGTTCCTTTTGTTGCTTTCATTTTATAAACTTCAAACCACCCACAATTTAACACATATGCTAAAAAACTAGCATTTTGACTATGGGATAACAATAAAGTATCTCCACTAATATATGAATTATACTCACAATGATACACAGATGCCTTGCCTATTTGTGCTTCTTTCGTAGTACTTGATATTGGTAATAATATATCATCATATTTCACTCTTACATAATTACTGGAAATATTATCTTGTATTGTATAGGATTTAATATCATTTATATAATGACCATATATTGTATATAATTCACCATATAAAATAATTGGTATACTTCCATTTTCCACAATATCTTCTTTTTTTAAACCCTTGCCCCTGATATAATTACACACTTCCCCTAGTTTTTTCCACTCTATACCATCAGGGCATAATTCTTTTAGCATTTTTTCTATTTTATTCATATATCTACCATAGTACCAATATTTTTCCCATTATAGTAAAGCTCGTTACAATCTAAATCTATATCATCATTCCATGCTACTGCATATCCTTTACAAACTACATGAACCTGTTCAAATAATTTTGGAATTTGTTTTAAAAGCGTAAAGATTTCCCATTTATCAAATAATAATGATACATCGTAAAATTTTCTTTCATTTGATATAAAAGTAACTTCAAGCATATAATTTGGCAAAGGTTTTACTTCTTTCACTCTATGTCTTATATAATCACGCATAATATACTCCCTGTTAAGTTAATTATAAAAGTGGTGGTAAAGTTTTAAATTGTTGTGTATCCCAAATTTCAATTAAATCAGCTTTATTAATCATTATCCATTCCTTTACAAGTTTTTGAGCTTTTGGTGGCAAATCGCCAATAACCATTTCTCCTGTTTCTATAATAAACTCTCCCATATATTCACCATATATAGCATGGATATGTGGCGGATTATGCTCTTTACTGATAAAAAACATTTTTATTATTATACCATAAAATGTAGATATAGTTGGCATATTTTACCCCTTATTTTATAATTTTATATATTTATAATATAAAACTTTATCTATTACTTTCTAATATTTTCCTGCTGAATTTATCAAAATCAGAATTAGTTTTTTGTGTTTTATTAAAAACATTATATTCCTGCTCTGCTTTATCTTTTGCCATATTCATTGAAATACTGCCTTTATTAGATAATATTTCATATCTTCTAAAATTTAAAAATTCATTTATACTTGCAGAAAATTCTTCCATTGTAAAAATATTTTCCCTTTCAATTAAATCTTCAATATAATCAAAATAGCCAGTTACTGCCCTTTCAAGCTGTCTTATTTCTTTTTCTGATAAGTAATTTTTTGCAATTGATACATCAGATTTTAAAACTCTTCCACTAGGTGCATTTTTCCAAGTAGTAAGTCCCATATTTTCTTTTGTGCTGTCTGCATTATTATATATAATTTCTGCTGCTGTCTGGTGAGTAATTGCATAATGAAATTTGTTTTGAATAGTTGAAAAAAATTCTTTTGTGATATTAGAATTTTTATTATAATCAACAGCACATTCTGCAAATATATCAGTAATTTGCTGCCATATTCTTCTTTCACTTGCTCTAATTGAGCGAACTCGTTCCAACAGCTCTTTAAAATAATCTTTGCCAAAAGTAGTTTTCCCCTGCTTTAATCTTTCATCATCTAAAACAAAACCTTTTTGTATAAATTCTTTTAAAACACCAGTAGCCCATATTCTAAATTTAGTAGCTTTTGTGGAATTGACACGATAACCAACTGAAATAATTGCATCTAAATTATAAAAATTTACTTCTCTTATTTGCTCTTTTCCTGATATTGCTCCATGTTGAGTGGTTATTTCCATTTTGGAAATAACCACTTTTTCTGTCAACTCACCTTCTGCAAATATATTATTTAAATGTTTATTTATTGCTGGAACATTAACCCCAAAAAGTTCTGCCATAGATTTTTGAGTAAGCCATATTGTTTCATCTTTCACTACAACATTTACTGATACATTTTCAGATATATAGCTGTAAAGCATAAATTCTACTGGCAGCATTTATATCTCCCCTAATTCATTTATAATTTTATTAATATTATCTCTTAATACCTGCTGTTTTTTTACTATTGCTTCTATTTCAGCATTAAGGACTTTAATATCTATCTTCTCTCTTGTATCTTCTAACTCTACATAAGTATTTACTGATAAATTATAATTTTCTTCAACAACCTTTTCATACTTTATAAAAGATGAAATATATTCTATATTTTTCCTTTCTTCATAATATTTTAAAATATTATCAATATTTTTATCTGTAAGTTTATTATTATTTGTTACTTTTACACATTCTTTTGAAGCATTAATAAATAAAATGCTGTTATCTGATTTATTCTTTTTTAATACCATTATACATGTTGCAATAGATGTGCCGTAAAAAAGATTTTCTGGAAGCTGAATAATACAGTCTATAAAGTTATTATCAACTAAATATTTGCGTATTTTCTGTTCTGCACCACCACGATAAAAAATACCCGGAAAACATACTATTGCTGCTGTGCCACTGCCTGAAAGCCATGAAAGAGAGTGCATAATAAAAGCAAAATCAGCTTTTGATTTAGGGGCAAGAACTCCTGCTGGTGAAAACCTAGGATCATTAATCAGAACAGGGTCTTCATCGCCTTTCCATTTTGTAGAATAAGGCGGGTTAGATACTATGGCTTCAAAAGGCTCATAGTCATAATGATATGGGTTAAGTAATGTATCACCATGAGCTATGCTGAATTTATCATAAGGAATATTATGTAAAAACATATTAATACGGCACAAGTTATATGTAGTTATATTTGTTTCCTGTCCAAAAAAACCTATTCTCACATTATTATGACCTAAAATTTTTGCATATTTTAATAACAAAGAACCACTTCCACATGCTGGGTCATACACTTTATTTACTTCACTTTTTCCTAAAAGTGTAAGTCTTGTTAAAAGCTCCGATACTTCCTGTGGTGTATAATACTCGCCGCCACTTTTACCAGCATTTGATGCATACATACCCATTAGAAATTCATAAGCATCACCAAAAATATCTATTGTATTTTCTCCATAGCTGCCTAAATTCATAGATGCTGTGCCGCTTATTAATTTTCTTAATTTTTCTACTCTTTCTACTACTGATGCTCCTAATTTTTTACTGTTTACATCAAAGTCATCAAATAAACCCTTAAAATTATCTTCACTATGTTTACCAATAGCAGAATTTTCTATATTTCTAAAAATAGTACTAAGAGTTTCATTTAAATCTTCATCATCTGCTGCTTTTTTATATACATTACTAAAAAGCTGGCTTGGATATATAAAATATCCCTTTGTGCTTACTATTTCATCTATAATATCATCATTTATCTCATTATCATCCAGTTTTGCATAATCAAAATCTATATCTCCGCTTTTATGTTCATTTTCATTAATATAGTCTGTAATATTTTCGGAAATATATCTATAAAAAAGCATACCTAATACATACTGCTTAAAATCCCAGCCATCAACAGTGCCACGCAAATCATCAGCAATATTCCATATTATTTTATGAAGTTCCGCTCTTTCCTGTTCTTTTTTAATACCCATTAATACCTCTTAATGTTTTAATAAATCTGCAATATTTTTTACATTGACTAATTTTATATTTCTGCTTTTTTCATCTTTTATATTAGCATATAAAGTTTCTACACCAAATCTGGCACACTCGTTTATTCTGCCCTGCAAATTAGAAACTGCCCGTATTTCGCCAGTTAAGCCTACTTCCCCAGCAAAAGCCATTGTGTATGGCACTGGTTTATCTTTAAAAGATGAAATAAGTGCTGCACATACTGCTAAATCTGCACTTGGTTCATTTATTTTAATACCGCCTGCAATATTTAAGTAGATATCTGCTCCAGATAAATTTAAGCCGCCTTTTTTTTCTAAAATAGCTATAAGCATTGCAAGTCTATTATTATCATAACCTGTAGCATTTCTTTTAGGGTATTGAAAAAATGTTGGGGCAACAAGTGCCTGTATTTCTATTAAAAAGGGTCTTGTGCCTTCTAATACTGGGCATATTACCTTACCACTTGCTTCTATACTATCTTTATCAAAAAAGGCTCTATCCCCTGCTTCTATTAAACCAGACTGGCTCATTTCAAAAATACCTACTTCATCAGTTGAACCAAACCTGTTTTTTACTGAACGCAGAATACGCACTCCTCTTGAATAGTCACCTTCAAAGTAAAGGACAGTATCCACTAAATGTTCTAATACTTTAGGACCTGCAATATTTCCGTCTTTTGTAACCTGGCCTATTATAAAGACTGTAAGACCAGTGCTTTTTGCAAGCTCAACAAGTCTATATGTTACATGGCGGATTTGCCCCACTGCTCCGCCGCCTGATATAATTTCTTCACTTGTTATTGTCTGTATAGAATCTATTATTAAATAATCATACTGCTTGAATGCTGCAGCTGACAGCACATCTTCAAAAGAAGTTGTTGCAAGCAGTTCTAAATTTTCAGCTTTTACATTAAGCCTGTCTGCACGCATACGAATTTGTGAGGGAGACTCTTCGCCTGAAACATAAAGCACTTTTTTACTCTGCCTATTTAGTATTCCAGCTATCTGCAAAATAACAGTAGATTTACCAATACCAGGCTCGCCGCCGATTAAAACTACAGAGCCTTTAACTATTCCGCCACCTAAAACCTGATCCAGTTCTCTTATACCTGTTACAAAACGGTGAGTTTCTATTCCAGTAACATTTGACAATACAACAGGTGTATTTTTAGGGATATAGTTTTGTGTATAAACTGATTTTGATGATTGCTGTTTTTCAATAACTTCTTCTACCAACGAATTCCACTGGCTGCATTCCGGACATTTACCCATCCATTTAGACTGGACTGCCCCACAGTTTTGGCATACGAAAGTTGTTTTTAATTTTGCCATTATTCATCTTCCAAAAATTCTTCAATAGATGTTTTGTGATTATAACGAATACCTAAATGGTCATAAGTCATTTTAGAAGCTACTCTTCCACGGGGAGTTTTCTTAATAAACCCTTTATATATTAAAAATGGCTCTATAACATCCTCTATAGTGTCTTTTTCTTCACTTGTTGCAGCAGCTAATGTTTCTAAACCAACAGGACCGCCGTCATATTTTTCTATAATAGTTTCAAGCAACCGTCTGTCGTTTGCGTCAAGCCCAGCATTATCTATTTCAAGGCGTTTAAGACCATCTTTTGCTATATCTAAAGATATTACCCCATTATTAAATACATGGGCAAAGTCTCTCATTCTTCTAAGTATTCTATGAGCTATCCTTGGAGTTCCCCTGCTGCATTTAGCTATTTCTAAAGCTGCCGCTTTTTCAACAGGTGTATTTAAAAGGCCTGCACCGCGGGTAATAATTTGTGCAAGTTCTTCATCGTGGTAAAATTCAAGGCGGATAATCATACCAAATCTGTCCCTGAGTGGTGAAGTTAAAAGCCCTGCACGAGTAGTTGCACCAACAAGAGTAAACTTTGGCAAATCTATCCGCATACTTCTTGCACCCGGACCCTGACCTATTAATAAATCAAGCTTAAAATCTTCCATAGCAGGATATAATATTTCTTCCACACTTGAATGCAGCCTGTGTATTTCATCAATAAAAAGCACCTGTCTAGGTGTAAGATTAGTTAAAAGTGCTGCTAAATCACCAGATTTTT
Source organism: uncultured Mucispirillum sp. (assembly GCA_910586745.1). Taxonomy (GTDB): domain Bacteria; phylum Chrysiogenota; class Deferribacteres; order Deferribacterales; family Mucispirillaceae; genus Mucispirillum. Next base: position 8,809 of record CAJUJZ010000075.1, read on the forward strand.
CTATAGCAGGTCCGCTTGTTACAGTAATATTTACCCCTAACTCGTGAGCTATTATATTTGCAAGAGTAGTTTTTCCAAGACCGGGTGGACCATAAAAAAGGCAGTGGTCAAGACTGTCCCCTCTTTCCTTTGCTGCTTTTACATAGACTTTCAAGTTTTCTATAACTTTTTTCTGTCCTGTATAATCATTAAAAGATTCAGGACGAAGGGCTCCAAGCTTATCTTCACTTGTTTCTGATATGCCATATATTTCTGTTTCTTTCATTATTTTTTACCTGATAAAAGCTGCAGAGCATTTTTTAAAACTGTTTCAAAATCATCATTAGGACTTAATTTTTCCACTGCTTTTCTGCTTTCTGGTACTTTATATCCTAAGTTTAATAATGCACCAACCACTTCTTCACGAACATCCTGCGGTGAATAAACTATCTGCTGACTTTCAAATTTATCTTTTAATTCTACAACTATTCTTTCAGCTGTTTTTTTACCAATACCCGGAATTGTTGAAAGCATTTGATGGTCTGATGATGATATGGCAGAAATAAGGCTTTCGCATCCTATGCCACCTAAAATCTTTACTGCCATTTTAGGACCAATACTAGAAACTGATGTTAGCATTAAAAATAACCGTTTTTCTTCTTTTGTTGCAAATCCATATAAATATACGCCGTCTTCTCTAACAGCCATATATGTATAAAGCTCACATATTTCACCAATATTTCCAACAGATGAATATGTAGCAAGGGAGCACATAGCTTCATAAGCTATGCCACCCGTATCTATAACAATAATATTTGTATCTTTTTCTAGTATTACCCCTTTTATTTTATATATCAAAAGGAATACCCCCTTTATTACTTTATATTATAATGCTTCTTGTTTCATTATAAGCAAGGCACATAGCACATGCAAGAGCATCAGTTACATCTAAAGGCACACCGCCTTTTACTACAATATTTAACTGCAACTCTACCAGTTTTTTTACCTGCTCTTTTTCTGCCTTGCCGTAACCTGTAACAGCTTTTTTTATCTGTAATGCAGTAAACTCTTTAACTGGTATATCGTGTGCTATCATAGCAGCAATTAATGCACCGCGGGCCTGACCTAAAAGCAAGGCACTTTTTGCATTAACTGAATGGAAAATATCTTCTACTGCACCCATATCAGGCTTATATTCTAAAATAAGCTCTGCCACACCGCTGATTAATGCACCCAGACGAAATGGCAGCGGGTCACTGGCTTTTGTTTTTATAAGACGGTGGGCAATATATTCTACCTTTGAATTATCAGCATATACAATGCCAACACCTGTCTTATTAAGCCCCGGATCTATTCCCATGAAAATCATAATATATTAAAGTTCATCAAATACAGAATCATCTATTTTATAATTGCCGTAAACTTCCTGAACATCATCTAAATCTTCTAACGCTTCAACAAGTGCAATTAATTTTTTAGCTGCTTCGCCCTCTACATCTATTGTAGTTTTAGGTTTCATAGAAAGCTCTGCAAAATCTATTTGTATATTATTATCTTCTAAATGTTTTTTTACACTTTCAAATTCAGACGGCTCTGTAATGATAGAATAAATATCGCCGTCTATTACCACATCTTCTGCACCTGCTTCTAATGCATGGTTCATAATATCATCTTCTGAACAAGCTGTTACTGGAACTTCTATAATACCTTTATTTTCAAACTGCCATGCAACTGAGCCAGCCTCAGCCATAGAGCCGCCTCTTTTAGTAATAACAGTACGCACTTCCATAATAGTTCTATTTCTGTTATCTGTAAGAGTTTTTACTAAAATACCAACACCACCGGGAGCATATCCTTCATAAGTAATATCTTCAAATATCTGGTCGTTACCTTCACCTGTTCCTTTTTTAATTGCTCTTTCCACATTATCTTTTGGCATATTTGCAGCTCGTGCTTTATCTAAAGCTAAACGAAGACGAGAGTTAGATGCAGGGTCGCCACCACCAATTTTTGCAGCAACAGTTAATTCTCTTGCTATTTTAGTAAAAATTTTACCTTTTTTATTATCCTGTGCTTCTTTTCTATGCTTAATATTTGCCCACTTACTATGTCCTGCCATAGTTTTATTCCTCCATTATATATTTAACCTTTTTAAATTATAGACTATAAAAGATAACCTATATAGAAATTAAAATCAATAATATTATTTTAAAAGTTGAAAAAAGGTTTCTTAACTAACAGGACATATGTTACAGATTAGATAACAAATACCTTTTGT
>CAJUJZ010000076.1 GCA_910586745.1 uncultured Mucispirillum sp.
ATATAAAAAGATTTATTTTTTAATTAGTTTATCAGCAAATATTAAGTTAATATTTACAGGCTTATCATTAGAAGAATAATGGTATTTAATTTCTGTATTATTATCTCCGTCAGTTAAAATTTCCGTTATAGAGTGGAATAAAATTTTCTGTTGTTCATATATAAAAGAATAATAATAAATAGATAAAGGTTGATATAATTTATATGCTTTAATATTTACAATATTATTAGATATTGTAATAAGCGGGTCATATATATTTAATAAGTTAGAGCCTAAACATGTAAGATATTTTTTATTATCTTTCCAAAATGAAATAAAATACTGGCTTGTTCCTCTGGCTGCACCATTATATTCAGAATAATAAAATGAAATCATCTTAAAATGCTCGCCATAAAGAGTAATGTCATCAACTTTAATTTGAGTATCTTTAGGAAATTTAGGGTTTAATTTTCTCATGAGATATTCTACAGCACTTTGGATGTCTAATGCTTTATATTCATCAATAATAACAGGATTAAAAACATTTTGAGCAAATACACTAAAAGCAAAAAGGATGAAAAATAAAGTTAACATATGTTTCATAACTTAATCCAGTATTTATGAATTACGGTTCAGCATAGAATTAACATGATACCGCACTTCTTCCACGCCAATATCAAGCATACATTTAAAGTGTTTTTTATAGCAGTAGCTGCTGCCATGAATATGGCATGGTCTGCATTTTAAACAGGCATATTCTATCACTTTAGTGTTTTTAAAAGCTGGATAAAAACCAAGTTCTTTAGTAGTAGGTCCAAATATTGCAATAGTAGGTACATTTAAAGCTGTTGCAATATGCATAGGTCCAGAATCAGTTGTAATAAAAATATCAGCCTGAGCAATAAACTCTATTAATGCAGAAAGAGAAACTTTACCTGTTTTATCATCAGCAGATGAAGGCACATTCATTTTGCCGCTGCCAATATATACAACATTTAAACCGTCATCAGAAAGAAGACTCCCAAGCTCTTCAAAAAAAGGCCATTCTTTAGTAGCTTTAGATGCAAAAGGGTGAATAACAGCATTTTTTAAAGAATTATTTCTTTCAATATTAGGAAAAGGCAGATAAGGCCTGAGTAATTCAATATCAGGCATATTAAGTTTAAAAGCTTTCATAAATGGTTTAAAATATTTAATAACAGTATGTTCGTGCAGTTTAGAGCGTAATAATCTGTATTTAACATAAAGTCTTCTTGCCAGTGAATGTTTATTATATACTAAGCTTTTGCAGGAAGAAATAAGACGAACAAATCGTGAGCGAATATTATTATGCAGATCAAAAACAATATCATAATTAGGCATAGTAGACATTGTTTCATTTAAATCAACTAACGAATCACCTTTTTTGATAGTATATATATTTCTGATATATGGATAATCCTGCAGCACACCTGCAAAATTTGAATAAGTAAGTAAATCTATTGCAATATCTTCAGAAACATTTTCTTTTACATACTTTAAGACACCTGTAAGAAGAACAATATCACCAAGAGAGCTGAACCTGACAACTAAAATTTCTTTCATATATCAGCCCTGCTTTAAAATAGAAAGAGCAGCAATTAAAACTCTTTCAGGCTCAATATCTTTCATACATTTAAAATGACTTTTAGGGCAGGTATGACCCCCATGTTTTCCACAAGGTCTGCAGTCTATATTATTATTTTCTACTACAATGCTTTTTTCGTCGTATGGGAAAAAACCTAAAGATTTAACAGTAGGTCCAAAAACTGCAACAGTTGGAGTGCCAGCAGCAATAGCTATATGCATAGCACCACTATCATTAGATAAAAGTAAATCAACTGCTGAAAGAATAGCTGGCAGTTCCCTTAAAGATGTTTTATATGCAAAATCAAAGTAAGGGTATTTAAAAATATTTGCAAATTCATCAAGGCTGTCTTTATCATCTTTACCGCCAAATAATGCAATCCCATAACCTTTATGATATAAATCTTCTGCCACTTTTACAAAATATTCTACAGGATATCTTTTTGTAGGCCATACACTTCCTGGAGCAATACCAACTATCTTTTTATCAGGTGCAGAAGCTGCAAAATAAGCAAGAGTATTTGCCTGTAAATGTTTATCAATATAAACAGTCAGCGATCCGCCAATTTTTTTAGCTTCGTCTAAAGAAAAATCATCACATAATGCATTTAATATCATCAGGTTTCTCTCTACTTCGCAAAGTTCCTGTTTTTTTTCTACTCTTTTATTAAACATATAGCTCATAACTGCAGAAGAAAAACCAATAATATATGTATTTTTCACCATAGAAAATAAAGTAGTAGAGCGAAGTGATAAGTGCAGGTCTATAATTAAATCAAACTGATAGTTAGATATAACTTTTACAAACTTTAAAAGCCCTGAAAAACCTTTTTGAGTATTTCTTTTATCAAAAATAATAACTTCATCAATAAAAGGTATGTTATAAAAAAGGTCAGCATGTTCTGGGCGGACGCAGAAAGATATTCTTGCTTCTGGGTAAAGCACATGCAGAGCTCTTATTAATGGTGTCGTAATAATAGTGTCTCCTAAATAAGCCGGATTAAATATAAGTATATTTTTAAATTGAGTGTCTGCTTTCATAATTATATTGATACACACTTTTTTCTGATAATTCAAGTAGATTGATATGTTTAAGCATAAAATTTGTAATATTTGCTTTAAAGCTTATGTATTTTTCATTTTCTGGATTTAGAAAGCCCATAAAAAAGCACTGGAGAGTAAGTCTTTTATCATTTGTTTTTTTATTATAAAGGAAGTCCTGAAAAAGAGGTGCTTTCAATGCTTTAAGATGCACTCTTATCTGGTGAGTTCTGCCAGTTTCAGGTTCAGCCAGTATTAATGCCCCTTTATCACTTGATGAAAGATTATAAAAAGAAGTTACTGCCTTTTTACCACTTTTAAAATTAACGGCATATTTTCCATGGTTTGATTTAGCAAGAGGAAGCATTAAAGACTGAGGAAATATTTTATTTTCAGTAACAGCAATATAATATTTTGTAACTGCAGATTTTTCAAACTGCATAGATAAATGCCTGTGAGCAGATTTATTTCTGGCAAAAATCATTAAGCCGCCAGTACCTGCATCAAGACGGTGAGTAACATATATTTCCCCATAATCCTGCCTTAAAATATCAATTAATGGTGTAACAGTATTCTGTCTGTCAGGTATCACATATACACCATGATTTTTCTGCACTGCTAATATATTTTTATCTTTATATATTTCAATATAGCTGTATTCATTCATAGTAAAGTTATAATAAAAGAGTATAAATGTGTCAATATCTATTAGCTGAAATAACACTTAAATAATAACATTTGGCAATGAATTTGCTAAAATTAAGATATAGTCACTATATACTAGGAAAAATATTCCACTGTTTATTAAGGAGATTGTTATGCAGATAAATAATAATTACACTAATACACAGATATTGCAAAGTAATTATAAAAATAATACTTTGCAATTTGCAGATACATCTGCCAAATACAAAACAGAAATGGATAAAGTGGATATTACATCAAAAGAAACTATACGAGTAGAAACAGTTAATAAACCAGATTACAGCGATGAAGAAATATCAGAATTTTTAAAAGATAAACCATATACAGCATTTAGTTATAACTACTACAATAAATATGCTAAAGAACAACAAGCTAAAGAATATATATACAGTATTATGGATACATATTATAATTCAATTGATGTATATGATAATCCTATTGAAAGAAGAAGAGAAATGGATTTATATGCATATAAAAATGATATTACAGAAGATGATATATATAATATATTAGGCAATGAAACTGCACTTAATATTGGGCGACTTTTAGACACTTTAATAAAAAAACTACCTTCTGTAAGTCAAGAAACAGCAGATATTGGAATTAGTATTTATATAGATTATATACCAAGAGAGTTTAATAGACTAGGATATGATGCTTCTGTAATGTTTCAAGATAGAAAAGTAGAGGAAAATGGAGAAATAATGATATTACCTAAAGATAGTGACAAGTGGCTTACAAAAGAAGAATTTATAAAAATTTATCCAGACTATAAAATATTTATGTCATTAGAACTTGGAACACAAGTTAACTCAGAATACCCATCAGAAATTCAACTTGCATATAATAAGAGTGAAGAAACATTTAAAAAATATGTAGAAAAATTTATATCAGAATTAAGTGAAGACGAAAAACAACTGTTAAGGGAATATGATATTTTTTCAGCCCCAGTGTTACAGGTAGCAGGAATAAAGGGAATAGAACAGTTTACAAAAGATATAGATGATATAAAAGCAGCTAGTGTAAATAAGTGGAGTGGGTTAAATACTATCAGAAAAGAATTTATTCAACTGGCTGAAGAAGTCAAGTTAACTTTTGCAAAAGGAATGTCAAGAAGTGAGCTAAAAGAAGGAGATATTCCGTCACAACAAAGACCGTATGCAATAATACCATTTTATTCTAATTTTGAACGAGATGCAAAATTAATTAAAGAATTAGGGTTAAGTGATTATATAAAAATAGATACCAGCAAGATGGATTTGGAAAAAGGCACAATAAATGGTTACAGATTTGATATGGATTTTATAAATGAATATAGTGAATGTTTTTATAATCCAGAACGAGATATACCATATATGCAAAGCTTATTTTATACTCATGAAGAATATGATAAATTGTTAACTCAATATGGCACAGCTAAAAATATAGAGAAAGCATATTTATATGCAATGGATAATAATTTATCACTAGATATATTATCCAATGATTATACATCAGCCATAGGAGTAGAAGCGGGGGCAGGAATACATAAAGAATTACACAGTAATTTAAATGGCAGAGATGATTTTTTAGAATCATTATTCAGTGAGAAAAATAAAGATGAAATAAATACATATACAAATATAACAATAAATATTGAGCTTGATTTAAAAAGTAAATATTTATCTCTGTTAAGCAAAAACGATAATATAAATACTTTACTAGACATTATATAAAAAATATTATAAAAATCTCTTTACAAAATATGCACTGATTTACATATTATAATTATAATATGTAAGGAGGGTATATTATGAAACAGATTTATGTTTCTAGTATTGTTTTTGTGTATAACTTCATATAGCTATGCAGTTTCACTTGATAACTATGTTTATGAGAAAGATGACCTTGTAAGCACAATAGGTAATGGCAGTAGAGATTTTGTTATCGCAGCTAAACCAGAACAGGCATATCAATGTGAAAATTCAGGTAAAAATAAACCGCTTAAAGAAGGTTTATTATTTGTAAGTTCTCGCCAATATGCAGATAAAATATATCTTGACGGCGAAGATAATATTGTTTCTTCATCATCTTATGTAAGTGTTTATTCTAAAAACGAAGATAAGTTAAATATCAAATCAGTAATTCCTTTTAATAAAAACTATAGACAAGCTGAAGAAATTTATTTCATAACATATCATAGTATTAATCCATCTGTATATAGTTCAATTGGTAGAAGTAGAGAAAATAGTTCTCTAGATTTTCAACTTATTACACAGGATATAGAAATGAATAATATTGGCTGCTACTATATTATGGCAGAAGACCAAAACTCAGATTATAGTATAGGGTATTATTGGCTTTATGTAACAAAAAGTTATATTAAAAAAGATACAGAACTTGAAGTTACAACTAAATATTTGGAAAGACCATCTAATTTATCACAAGGAACTGGTTCTAACTCAAACATCTATACAACAGTTAGAAAACATACTTATAGGGTGTTGCAAAATTAATAATGGAGAAACAACATGAAAAAAATATTTAGCATCATATTTATTCTATTTGCATATATGGCATATGCACAAGAAAATACAGAAGAATATGGATTTGGAGCATCAGAATCTGATTTTATAGTAAATACAAGACAAGCACTAGCAAATCCAGTATTTAACATAGCACACTACGATAAATTAAAATCTTCCGATTATGCTGCTGTTAAAATGGTAAATGAGCAGTTTTGTAAAAATATAACAATTATAAGGAATGATACACAAAGTCCTAATATGGACTTTAATAAAGATATGTATTTTAAAGCAGGACCATTATTTATTACAACAGACAGGATACTAGAAGATAGAGCATTTTATAAGTATAGCCAAGAAATGCTTGATTTACTAAATCTAAGTGTAGATAGTAGACCTAATATTTATAGTGGTTCTTCATATGAAATGCGAGAAAAGAAACATAACAACCACTACTATTATGATACCGCATTTAGTGCATATGAAGGAACAACATTAACAAATATATTAAAATATTATAATGTAAATACAGAAGTAGACATAATGAAAAGGCAGTATGCAATACCTTCTCACAATTCTTCTACTGGTTATAAGGAAATCAATTATGAATTAATAGCTTATTATACAAATTATCCTGATATTTCAGAAAATCATGATGTATCAAATTATAGTCAAACAGGCAAATTAACAAGTATTGGTAACTATGCAGAAGCTAATATACTTGGCTGTTATGCAGTTCAGTATTCACGGCAAACTGATTTAGAGCATAATATTAATTATTATAATGATTTTGATTTTTACTGGCTTGTATCGTATAGATTTAAAGGCAAAGATTATAGTGTTCGCCTAAAAAATAGAACAAATATGCCACAGAAAAAAGATATTATGTATTCAAAGGGTAATGTAATAGACATAAATTATGACTGGAAAAACATAATCAATACCAATTAATAAGTATAAAATTATGCGGGCATTTTAAGCCCGCAATTTTTATACTTAACCTTGTTAAAACAAACAGCCTGCAAAATATCTTGAAAAGAGAACTAATAAGCAGTTCTATTGCAAAGCAAATAAAATGACACAGTGTATTTCTCTAACAAAATAAACAATATTTGTATATATTTTCTTGAAAAGACATTTTATATTCATATATTGAATATCTATAAAAAATGGCGAATATTATAATAATTAACCTTGAAAAAATTATATGAAACCTGTATATATATGAAAAAAATAAAAGGATATTAAAATTTTATACGGCAGTTTAGAGGGAATTTCCCAAAAAATAATAAAACAGATAGAAAAGCTGGAAAACAAAAAAAGTCAAGGAACAGATATAATTTCCATTGACCTTTTAAAGCAGTTATGTACCTATTCTTATGAAACAGGCAGGCAGTTAGGTCTTTTGATAAACAGGACAGGTGGTATTGAATATGTACTTGTTGGAAGCTATGATAGTATAATGATTCCTGTTCTTTCCAGATTTAAACTTGCTCCCGGAAGGCTTAGAGGATTAAGACTAATTCATACTCATCCAAAAGGCGATAAATTAGACCATGATGATATGGCAGACTTAGCACTTTTAAGGTTAGATAGTGTTACAGCCTGTGCTATGGATAATAAAGGTTATCCTGTGTTTTTAGATACGGCATATATTTTACCACCTGAAACAAATGCAGAGCAGACTGAATTTGAATATTTAGAAGATACTGACCCATATAATCAAAAAACAGATTATCCACAATTTATAGCAGCATTAGATGATGAAATACAGCGAAAAACTGACCAGATGCATATATCTAAAGATGGAGAGTATGCAGTATTAACGGGTGTGTTTAAAAGCAAAGAAGAATGTGATATAAATTTAGATGAGCTTGAAGAGCTTGCACGAAGTGCAGGTATAAATATAATAGCACGGATTCCGCAGGTAAAAAAAGAAATACATCCAAAATATGTGGTAGGTCCAGGCAGGCTGAGGGAAGCAGTTATTAAGGCACTGCTAAGAGGTGCAGAATATATAGTTTTTGATAACAGTTTATCACCATCTCAATCAAGAGCTGTTTCAGAGTTTACTGAACTCAAAATATTAGACAGAACTCAGCTTATACTTGATATTTTTGCAAGGCGAGCAAAAAGCAATGAAGGTAAAATACGAGTTGAGCTTGCCCAGCTTAAATATATTCTTCCACGGCTTGGAGCAAAAGATGATTCTTTATCAAGGCTTACAGGTGGTATAGGTGGCAGAGGACCTGGAGAAACAAAGCTTGAAATAGATAAAAGGCGGATAAGCGACAGGATTGCATTTTTAAATAACAAGCTGAAAAAGGCAGAGCAGGCTCGTGATATACAAAGAGCAAAAAGGGAAAAAATTTCCCTGCCTGTTGTATCTATCATAGGTTATACTAATGCAGGAAAATCCACATTATTAAACAGTCTTACAAAATCAGATATTTATGCAGATAATTTGCTTTTTGCTACTCTTGATACATCAAGTAAAAGAATACGCTTTCCAAAGGAAAGAGATGTAATCATTACAGATACAGTTGGATTTATAAGAGATTTGCCTGCAAATTTAGCTGGAGCATTTAAATCAACATTAGAAGAACTGCATAATGCAGATATGTTTTTACATGTTGTAGATATCAGCGACAAACACTTTAAAAAACATATAAAATCAGTAGAGAAAGTATTAGAAGAAATGGAGCTGATGGAAAAAGAAAGAATAATTGTATTTAATAAGATAGATAAATTAAGCGACGAAGAATTAGAAGAAGTAAAAAAAGAATACAGTGATGCAGTATTCGTAAGTGCATTTAAACGAGCAACATTTGATGATATGCTTAATAAAATAGGCTATTATTTCTTTAAAGAAGGTATTGAGGGTTTTAATGATTAAGGCAGAAAATATATTGCAAAAGAGATTAGAATATTTTAAAAATAAAGAATATGAAAAAATATACGATATATATAGTGCAGAAAGTGAATTTCGCAGGTATTTTGAAACAAAAGACAGCTATGGGGAACATTTTAATAATTTGATTGAAACATTTATACCTGAATCTATTGAAATTTACAAAGTTTTATATAATAATGAAAGTGCGGAAATACTGTTTTTAGAAAAATTAAGGGATTTAAAAGAAGATAAACTTATCTACTGCTACTCAAAATCGTATTTTGTATTAGAAGAAGGAAGTTGGAAAATATTAAAAGAAATAAGAGAAAGCATCTTAAATAAAGGACTTTAGAAAGGGGTATCCGATGATTAAAGGAGTCATTATATTATTAGCTGCATGTTTTATGCCCTTTGTGGTTTTTGCACAGGCACAAAGCAGCGAACAGGAACAGAAAGTATCTACATCAAATAGTAAGAGTAAAGAATTTTTAGGTGTATTTTTTATAGATTCATACCCAGTAACAGGCTGTGAAATAATCAAAATAAGACCATCTGTTATACGCTCTACAACAGAATTTCGTGCACCAGAAAGAGAAGAATTTAATAATAACAGAAATTTCAGTAAGGTAATGCATAAATATCAAGGTGATTTAATAGATGAGGCACAAAGTATAGCAGAAAAAGAAGGCTATAATGCTATCATAGGCAGCAAGTTTTTAGTGAATACTCACTATCAAGGTGCATCTAGCCTTGGAGCAGTTGATGGCAATATCGGTTATGGATTAGGTTCTATTACATACATTGGTCACCCAGTATATATTGTATGTGAAGATTTAGCAGGCTCAGCAGAATAAAAACTATTGCAATAATTTTATAAAGTAATAAATTAAGTATTTGATAAATAACCAGAGAGGGAAAAATATTCCAATATATGAATATTACTGCACATCATGCGGTAAAGTTTTTGAAAAAATGCAGAGCATTAATAATGAAGAACGAGTAACAGAATGTAACTACTGCGGTAAACAGGCAGAAAGAAAAGTTTCTGTTACATCTTACCATTTGACAGGCAGTGGTTTTTATAATACAGATAAAAATGCTGCTCCATCATGCTGTCCACAGGGCTCATGCTGTGCAGGTGGAGCATGTAACATAGAAAAATAATATTTAAAAGCTTTTTTAATGTCTTAAGTTATATATTTTACAGTTCAAAGTTCCTATTGGAAGTAAATAATGGAATATTTGTTGTTCTGTAAGAGTAGCTTATAAAAATATAATATTTGAAAAGCAAATGAAGAAATGAAAAAAGCAAAAGAAATGTATGGTGATGAATAAATTATTTTTTTTTGTATTCTATATAAACAGCAAGATTTAATATACTACAATGGAAGTTTCAAGCTTCCTTTTTTATAGAATATTATTGAATAAATTTTTATATGTTTGGATAAAAAGACCAATAAAACATTAAAGTTTTATAACAAACTCAAGCCTTTTTTATTAAAATAATAATAGATATATTCTATAATTGTTAATAGTATAAAATGTTTAAAACTGAAGAAGAAAAAATATTGCATTAAGTGATGAAGAAATTTTAGAAATAGTCAAAAATATATATGATAATAACATAATAAGTAAGAATATTTCATATGAAGAAAGGGAAAGATTAGTTTCTATTATACATATGACCACACAAGCAATAGATTTTTTTTGCTTGTGGCAAAAATAGAGAAGAATTAGAAGCATAAAACAGAGAAATTATGCGTAAACAAGGCTGGTTTAACAACTTGCAGTAAGTTATATAAAGATTAATATATTATGCAGTTAGTAAGATAATATCGTTTAAAGATATACAACTTGGTATGTCAATGTTCTTGACCACATTGATTATATTGTGTTTTATAATAAACATTAAAATATATGTATTAAATCAAACATTTAAATATTATCAGAGACCTTTTGCTAAATATGACTAAATTTAAACAGGCTCTACCCATCAAAAACAGCAGTAATGCAATATTGTAAAATCTAAAAACGATTGCAACATTTTAAGCAGAAGTTTTAAGTTCTCATAAAATATATCATTAGCCGATTTATAATTAAATAATTTTCTAGGATAATTATTCATCCAGTCCCCGAATTTTTTTAATATAAGCAGCTGAAAAGTTTTTAATATCAGTTTTCTTTTTAATAAATTTCCTTATAAGTTTATTATTATTCTCATTACTTCCCCTCTCCCAAGAACAATAAGGGTGAGCATAATAAATAGTTGTTCGTTTAGATAATTTATCATACACTGATTTTTCTAAACCTGCCATATCTAAAAATTCTACACCATTA
>CAJUJZ010000077.1 GCA_910586745.1 uncultured Mucispirillum sp.
CAGAATATTGATATTGGTCATTAGGTGAATTTTTTGCCATAGATTCTGCAGTCATTAATATTTTTGTATGTATAACTGCTGAACCATCATCTTGGATTGTAATTGTAGCCTTACCTACAAATTTATCTTTATTAACAATAATATTTTTTACAAAACCACCACCTTCACATTTACCAGAATTAAATAATTCCTTATATAACTCACAGTCAGTTGTAACAGGCACTTCTGTTTGTTCTCCCATAAAACCACTTGCTTTACCTGGATTAGTTCCAAAAAATGTTATTTCATAAGTTCCTTGAGCTGATGCAATAAATGCATCATTGCTAGAAAAGTCTACTAAACCTAACACATCCACTTTATATTCTGCTGTTAACGGTGCACTTTCATATTTTGGCTGAACTGTTACTTTTATAGTTGCAAGTCCATTTTTTAAACCTGTTACTACACCAGTAGAGCTGTCAACTGAAGCTAAATCTGGGTTTAAACTTTCATAAGTTATAGATGCACTTGAGTTTTGAACTGCATCTTTGTTATTAAATTCATTACTTCCTGTTTTAGTTTGCTCTACAGTGATTGTTTCATTTACAAAAGATATTCTAGCTATACCATCTACTGCATTTATTCTATATACAGCCTGCTGACCTTTATCTGTTGTAAAAGTAATAATTTCTCCACCTTGAACATTAGTAACTTCTAATATACCAGAACCATTTGTAGTTGAAATATGACCAGAGCCACTTTGCATAGAATATGATACCATATTATCAGTTGTATTTGCTGGTGTTAAAGTAAAATTAACAGCAACATTTGTTCCTTTTTTATATACTTTATCAGCAGAAGTAGTAACTGTAATATTTGTTACTGGAATTTCTACTGTTGGTGCAGGATTTACTGTTACAGTAACTGTTTTTGTTAAACCTGCTGCTGTTACAGTAACTGTTGCATTACCTTCTTTAACAGCTGTTACTACACCTTTAGAATCAACTGTAATATAAGCCTGACCAGAAGTAACTTCATATTTAACACTTGTATAATCAGTTGCTATAGCTGGCTCAATAGCTGTTGTAATATTTGCAGAAACTACAGAGCCATCTCTCTTTAAAGTAAGTGTCATATCTGCTGGTGTAACTGAAATACCTGTGATTGCTGCTTTTTCTATATGAAAAGTCCATTCATCTTTTTTACTTTTATCTGCATTAGATGTTGCTGTAATCGTGATAAGTTCTGCTGTCCAGTCTTTAATAGTTACATTACCTTGATTATCAACTGATATGTAATCTGGGTGGCTTGATGACCAAGTAACTACTTTATTAGTTGCATTATTAGGTAAAACTGATGCTGTTAATTTAAAAGGTGCTCCACCATGCACTACTGCCTGCTGTCCTTTAATAGTAACACTTTCAACAGGAACTGTAACTGGCTCTTCTGGTTCTTCTGGGTCTGTTGGTGTTTCACCATCTAAACCTAAACCGCCATCTTGAACTAAATCTTTTGTTTTATCTAATTTTAATTTTAGATACTGACCATTTTTAATAATTAAATTATCAATTATTGGGCTGTAATTAGGATTTTTAGCAGGGTCTAATGTGAAATATAAACCATATTTGCTGTTTTCAATTAATTCTGCACCTAAATTAGCAAATGTATCTGCAATAAACTTATTTAAATCACCACCAGCAGTTGCTAAATCTGATAAATCAATAATATACTTATCAAAAGTTATTTGTTTACCTTCAAAATCAAGATACATTAAAACTTCTGGGGCTGTCATTCCACCTGCTGCAGTTGCTAAATTTAAGCCTACACGAAGTTCACTTTTAGATGCTGGAGTAGTAACTGGCTCCCCATCAATACCATATAAAGTAACATCATAGACACCTAAAAGGCTGAATGGGTTACCAGCTAAATCAATAGCTGTTACTCCTGGTTTGTCTACTTCTTCGTCTGGGGTGTCTGTATTTCCGCCGGGATTATCTGGGTTAGTGCTGTTATCATAAATCCCCCCCCCATTTCCAGAACTGCTGCCCGTATCACTACAAGCTGTAGTAAAAAGAACAACAAAAACAGTTAAAAAAAGAATAAATAAAAACGGTTTTACTTTTAACATATTCTGCTCCTTTTAAAATAAAAAAATTAATACATAAAACGCGTAAAAAAATAGTATATTATTTTTTTAAAAAAAGAAACAAAAAAATATGTAAAAAAGATAATTTTTATTGGTTTGTCATTAGAAAGGGGCATAAATGCCCCCTGTTTTGTTATTTTGGTAGATTTTCTTTTACATTTGTCACTATTTCATCTATATTTTTTCTTACCTGTATATTCTTATCTTTTTTAAGTTCTGCAATTATATCTCTATCTGTAGTTTCATAAATTCCATTTTTAAAAAGGGCAGTTCCTTTTGAATGTATAACTTTTAAGTCAGCAAAACATGAATAAAATCTCATAACTGCACCTTAAAAGTTTAGCGTTAATATACCGTGACATTCTTCATTTGATACTTCTAAACCACAGTCTGTCAAGAAAGTATCTACCACACCGTCATAGCCGTCACTTTGGATATTTGTATCCATCTTTGTTTCTTCTATAAAATGCAAAAGCAGTTCATCTAAATCAATAATAACAGCAGTGTTTGGATAAACTGATGATAATACTGGGTCATACATTATATTTAATTCACCATATTCTGTATCTATTTTATCAAGAGAGATACCATACTCTTTTAATAGTGAGCCGCCACCGCCTGCAAATGTTTTAATGGCATTATCATTAAGTTTTGCATTAAAGCCAGAGCCTGTAAGCATTACTTTATCCCCCGCTGAGCCTTTATCTGCCATAGCACCTAATATTTCATTAATAGTGCCTACTTTAAATTTATCCGGGCTTGTAATGCTCATTACATTAGTTTTAATATAATGGAAAAGACCACCTGTAACATATAAAGGTTCACTGCCTGATAAGTCTTTTTTTGGTTCACCAAACATTAAAGACTGTTCAATATCGTTTTGATGAAGCCTTAATATTTTATTTCTTTCTGCCTTTCTTCTGCTTTCAGCTGTTGTGCCGTCATCGCCGTATTCTCCCTGACGGAGTTTATTGCGTGTAATTTTTAGCGTCCTTCTAAATGTCTGGCAGTAGTTAAAATTATCTTTTTTCAGTAAAACTGTGCCTTTTGGTGCTGTGCTGCCCTCTGGGTATGCTACAGAAATATTTACAAGTGATGCATTATTGCTACCAGCATCTGCTGTAATCTCTTTTGCACTTGTAACACCATAACCCCTTGTAACAGTTAATGTTTTACCACTGATGCCTGTTACTCTCATCTGCTCATGGGTTTTAATGTCTTTAATAATAGAGCCTTCTGTTAAAAAAGTAACGCTATCTTCATCTGTTACAACGGTTAAAGATGTTTCAGATAAACCTGTTGGTATTACTTTGAATATTGGCTTATTAAGCCTTGTTTCAAGCCATTCAAATTTTTGGTTTGTTTCGCTGATTACTCTGCCGCGAGCCTGCAGCATCATAAATAATGGGGATAATTTTGCATTTTGAAATATTTTATCCCTTAAGCCTATGCTCCTTTTCACTAATTCTGTTTGTGTATTTGTTGTATATGTATCATAAATTACGCTCATTTTTTATCTCCTTTTTTTTAACATATTTTAATTGTTTTTTATTTCATTATTTTATGCTTTGATAAAATGTAATATATAATAGTTTATAAATAGTTTAATAATATTATACTATCCTGCCGCCGCAAATCTCATAAAGTAAATATTTGTTATTTCATTCCTTATGCTCCAATTCCTTAAACATTCACTGTTTTTTCTCCATTGCCACTACAACTCGCTTTGCTCAGACAAGTAGCTGGCAAAACATTCCAAAAAAACAGCTCATAAGCAATTAAGTCGCAAAGAGAATGAAATAACCTAGGTATCTGCTAAAAACGGAAATTAAACTATATTTAATATACTATGTTTTTAAAGCATATTTTACTATCAATTACTATTTTATATAAAATTTTCATAGCCTGCCTGTTTCTGACATGCATTTGAATAATTGCCGCCTTTTATTGCTTTTGGCGGAAATACTGTATTTTCATTTATACTCTCTTTTGCCTTTTTCTCTGACTGCAGCCCCTTATATATATTATCATAAAATGTAATAAGGGTTTCTATATCCCCTTTCATGCGGGACATAATTATATTTTTAGCATCTCTGTATGCCATATTTTCAAAAGCATTTCTTGCTGCAGTTTCCACCTGCTCATACATTTGGCCGTATTTTTCATGCAGGCTTTTTTCAAACTGCTTAATTTTTATTTCCTGTTCTTTTTCTTTTAACAGCTGCTGTTTAAAGTATTCAAAATATTCCCTGTGTGAAACATTTTCCATATTAAACTTTTCTTCAGTATATTTTTCCACACTGCTTACTGCCTGCTCATTAATATGCTTAATATCTTCAAGGCTTAAGCCATCAATATAGGAAACTGCTGAAGTGTGTGCCTGCATACTTAATGATGTATTTTCTTTTGCTGAATTATTTTGTTTATTTTCAACCTGCTCCCGCTCTTTTCTTTTTGTATAAAGTATTTCAAAAACTGATAAAATTTCTGCAGGAATATTTTTTTCATCAATATTTCCAGTTTTACATTTATCTAAAAATTCCTGCATATTCATATTTTTACTGTTTGTTTCTTTATCTTTTATATTTTCATTCATTTTTTTTACTCCTTATTTACTGATTTATTTATAAGTAATTTTTTTGCATCTTCTCCGTGAGAAATATCACGCTTTATATCATCTTCTATTTTCTTTATTATATAAGCCATACCATGCAGCTTTCTTATACTTTCACCCTTTTCTAATGATACAAATATTTCTTTTTCATAAGTTTTTAAAAGCGGTAAAATATATTGGGCTGCAAGTGTAGCTTTTTCGCCTTTTTCTATACGGCTTTTAAAAATCTTGTCCACTTTGCACCTGCTCTCTAAGCCTTTCTGCACTTATCAGAAAATTTTCTGTATCTTTAAGACCACTTTCTTCTAATATTTTTGCCATCAAGTTTCTTATACGCATATTATCTGTTAAATTCCTAGGCTCTCCTATTTCAATCATCATAGCAAGTGCATTATTTAATGCTCTGCGTCTTGTATCTTCCCGCCCGCTTGATAATGACTGGGATATATTTAAATCAAAATCTATATCTCTTATATCCTGCGGATTTATTTCTATTGTATCATTTAAAAGACGCACAACCTGCACATTATCCATAAACCTTTGGTTCTGGTATACTAAAAATCTGTATGTTTCTTTTAATGTTTCTGCAAAATTTAAAACAACAGCCTGCACCTGTGAGGCAGCTGATTCATATTTTATAACTGCTTCTGTTGCCGTCTGACTTTCAACTGACTGTTTCAAGCCGTGTTTCATTTCACTTATACCTGTAACCTTTTGGTTTTCTTTATCAAAATATTCCACTAAAGAAAATGAATTCTCACTTATTACTTCAAAAGGCTCTGGAGCAAATATATTATGAATATCTGCACTATCCCGCACTGCCACATACTGTTCACTGGTTACCATTTGGGAGGGATTAAGCAAATCATCTACTTTATAAAAAATCTTCCTGTTATTATTCCGCCTTGTATTTTCTAATATTTCCCTTATTAATGCAGTCTTTATTATCTGAGTGTTTTCAGAAAGCTCTGCAAGTCCTCTGCCTGCTATGCTGTCCATTGATAAAAAGGGTGCAAACACAAAAAAAGGATACATTGAATAAGTGTTTTCTTCTATTGATAATATTTGACTGCCACAGTAAGTTATCACTACATCTTCTAATAAGCCGTCATTATCAATATCTATCCTGCCCCAGTATTCATTAAGCATATAAAGCTTTCTTGCCTTATTTTTATCGCTGTAAGATACATACTGGGTTTTATTCACATCATCATCTTCATAAGTGTAAATATTATCTTTTATTTTTGAGATATTTTTATATACCCCCTCTTTTTCCCTGCGGGTTAAATAATCATAATTTACCAGCTTCCTGTGTATTATATAATCTGCTTCCTGTAGTGATAATGCACTTGCATCAAATAAAAACTCATTATATGGCAGCACTTCAAAAACAGGTTGATTTTTACTAATATATGATACTTTATATTTTACCCTGTATTTTTCTATACCGTTTATATATACAGGACTTGATGTTACATTAAAGCCAGCATCAAGCAGTGACTGTAATTTTTCCTGTGTTACAACTTCATCAATTTCTTTTTCCCCATATTCTTTTATCCATAATACCTTTAAAGCTGCACAGCCTGTTATAAGTGCATTTGTAATAAGCCGTGTAAATATAGTATGGTATGGATTTTGTGCTGTTATCTGATAATTTAGTAAAGCCTGCATTTTTGCTGCTTTTTCTTCGTCTTCCCCGCTTCTTGCTGTAACTTCTACAGGGGTAGATGAAAACAGCAGCTTATTAATATCAGGCATTAAAGCCCTGATAGTTACTAATACATCACGACTGATAAAAGAACTTTCAGGCATTCTGTATTTTTTTGTATCTATCTTTTCACCATTATAAAGCTCATAATATTTTTTAAATTTTGGCTTTAATTGCTGGTTATAGTAACTTAAAGCCTGCTCCTTATCCTTTTTTATAATCTCTAAAATATCTTTATCTTCTAATTTTACTTTCATAATATTATACCTTTAATTACACAGTGTTTAAAAAATTTATAATGTAAATAAAAGATTATAATAAAGATTCTTCGCTTTGCTCAGAATAGACATTAGTTTTATAATACTAAGTAATTTATATATTGAACTATGTCATACTGAGCCTTACAGGCGAAGTATCTAATTTCTTAATACTGCAGCTAAATTTAAACTGCCTAAAACATATCCTTTATTTACCTTAGCATTACAGAAGGCAGCTGCCTTTTATCTGCCCGTATATTTCCTGCAAATGTTAATGCAAGAGCATCTGCACAATCTGGACTGGCAAGCCCTCGTTTTTTCATATCCTGCTTTTTCTCTAAAAGAATTTGTGCATTATCGCCCCTGAAATAATATTCTGGCCCTGCTAAATCTTCTTTTAAATCTGTATCCTGCGGAATATCTGCCATTTTAAGCCAGTCTGCCATTAAACACCACATTTCAGCCCGTTTATTAATATATTTATCCTTTCTTTCTGGTCTGCCTGCAAAATCTATTCCTGTTACATTGTAGCCCATCCATTTAAGCCTGTCATAAACTCCTGCACCTACTCCGCCCATATCAATAAATACTCCATCAGGTTTAAAATCGTTTATCTCTCTTATGACTGCATCAGAAACTTCCAGAGTATCAAGTGATGAGTATTTTTTTAAATCATACAGCTTTAAACCCTGACGCCTGGCTATCACTGTTTTATCTTCTCCAAACCTTGCTACATCTACACCAAGTATCCTTGGAGCATGGATATACATACTTTCTTTTATGTTCCTTTCCGCTGCAGAAGTAATATCATCCCGCTTAATAAGGGACGCACTGCCGCCAGATGGAAACTCGCCAAGCACTCTTACTTTTACAAAGTCGCTGTCTAATCCGTAATCTTCCACCCATTTATTTATCTGCCTTTTATCTGTTATAGGCACTGTGCGGCTGTCTACTTTTTTAGTAATCCACCTGTGCCTGAACCTGCCAAAACATTCATAAAATCTACCATCACTTCTTGTTGGATTGCCAAAGCATACAAAAAATATTTGTGTATCTTTATCAGTTAATGCTCCCTCTGCTACTTCCCAAATACAGGCTGGTATAGCTGATGCCTCATCAAATATTATTAATATTCTGCCGCCCTGATTATGCAGACCTGCAAAAGCTTCCGGCCTGTGTTCACTCCATGGTATTGCATCTATCCTCCATGTTTTTTCATACCTTTCATCACTGGAATATATGGCAGTTTTACTTACTTCAAACATACTTTCCACAATAGAAAGCCTGTGCCATTTTGCAAGCTCTGCCCATGTTTTGCTTTTCAACTGATGCTCTGTATTTGCAGTTATTACACCTTTAGTGTTAGGCTTTGTTGCTAATGCCCAGAGAGTAAGCCAAGAAACAAGTGCACTTTTGCCTATCCCATGTCCAGATGACACAGCAATCTGCACCGCTTCACTTAGGCTTATTATGCCGTCTCTTAAATTTATAAGCACATCTTTCTGCCAGTCTAGGATACTGTGGTTTTTAAGCTCATCTTTACCCCATGGAAAAGCCGCCTGCACAAATAAAAGCGGGTTGCTTTCTGTGCGGGCTAATATATATGCTAAATCATGTGCTCCATCAGATGCTGCATGCTTTTTACTCATCCTGCTGAGCCTCATCTATAACTTTTTTTGCATTCTGCATAAGCTCAGCCATATCATCTTTACCAGTTGTTACTTTATCACTGTAACCAAAGCTGCATTTTAAGTTAAATATGACTCCTGTTGTTGCATAACTTTTATCTGTAAGCATATCAATTGTCTGGCTTTCCATTCTAAGCTTAATGCGGTTAATAACAGGTGCAAATTCTGGTTTTTTTTCAAGCTCTAAAAACTCGCTTTTATCTGCAAACCCCATATAATATGAGATACCTGCTATAGAGCAGGGCTTATTCTGCTCTTCCTGCTCTGCAAAGTAGCTTTCTGCCATTTTTTCTAAATCTTTATGTGTTTTATATTTTTTATTCATTATATTTCCTTAATTATTTTATTTCTCATTTGCTATATGGCTAATATATACAAGAAAAAATATAAGGTGTCCGTTATGTCCGAAAAAGATAAGGAAATTTATATTATATTTTTACAAACATTTTTAGAAATAGATACCACAGTTGACTTTATGATTGCATTTTTATTCTTTGTATTATACAATAAAAATGATATAAAAATTTATTAATAATGTATAGCTGCAGATTAATAAGAGGATGTAAATATGAAGTTGTACACAATAGGGCATGGAACAGTTAATGTAAGTGATTTTATTGCTACTATAAGAAAATATGACATAAATGCTATTGTAGATGTAAGAAGCATCCCATACAGTAAATATGTGAATGCTTATAACCGAGAAAATATAGAATATACTTTAAAAGAAAACAAAATAAGCTATATATACATGGGAGACCTGCTTGGAGCAAGGTATAATAATAGTGTTTTTTTTAACGAGGACAGAAGAGTAATTTTTAAAAAAGTACAAAAAACTGCCAATTTTAATAAAGGTATAGAACGAATTATAAATGGTATAAATAAAGGATTTACAATATCTCTAATGTGTTCGGAAGAGGATGCTTTTGTATGCCATAGATTTGGACTTATATCAGAATATATTAGAGATAAAGTAAACATAATACATATAGGTACAAGTTATGAAAGGATCAATGCTGAACTAGAGCAGCGGTTGATAAGTACATACGATAGTGAAATAGATCAGATTCGTTTTTATACAGAAAATCCTTTAAATTTAACAATGCATGATTATAAATTAAATGAAGCTTATAAATTTCACAATCTAAAAATTGGGTATGTTAGTGGTGAAAATTAATGAAAATATATACAATAGGGTTTACTCAAAAAAAAGCTGAAACATTTTTTAACCTACTTATAAACAACTATGTAGAAACATTGATAGATATTCGATTAAATAATAAATCTCAACTTGCAGGATTTACGAAAGAAAGTGATTTAAAATATTTTTTAAAAAATCTATGCAACATAAATTATTTTTATGCTGATATTTTAGCACCAACTCAAAATATATTAAATGATTATAAACAAAAAAAAATAACTTGGGAAGATTATTATAAATTATATAATAATTTACTTGATAACAGAGATTTATTTGGAATTATAGAAATTATCAAACAATATAATAGTATATGTTTGCTTTGCAGTGAACCTACTTATGAGCACTGCCACAGGTCTATATGTGCAGAATATATAAAAAATAATTACTTTTCAGAATCTTCAATAATACATATTTAGGATATTGCTATGAGACATAGAAAGGAAACAATTATAATTTTAACTGTATCAGCAAAATACAATAAATATTGTGTAAGTGGCATAAGTAAGTCAAATAACAAAATAGTAAGAATTATATCAGAAGATGAACAGTCTAAGTATGCTCTTTCAACAAATGATTTAAAATATAAAGACGATTCTCATGTAAAACCTTTAGATATTATTGAAATACCAGTTAAAAATAATATACCTGTCCATATTAATTCTCATATACAAACAGAAAATATTTTAATAGATAACAATAACTATTCAATCAATAAGATTGGAACTACAAATATATATGAAGTCATTAAAACATATAAACATCTTTTTAACCAGTATGAATATGTATTTGGTAATATAGAATATTACATACCAGAAAGTAATATTAAACATATTATACCAAAACACTCACTTGAACTTATACAGGTCAGCAATGTCAAAATAATAAAAATAACAAAAGACGATAATACTTTCAAGAGTAAAGCCTGCTTTATTTATAAAAACAAATGTTACAATATGTTTTCCATTACTGACAACAATTATTTTAACATATCAGAAGATATTAATATGAAATCAGCTGTTTTAGTAGTTAGTCTGCCTTATAGCCCTTATTCATATAGCAATAAAAGTGAACCTAAATATTATAAGTTAATTGCAAAAATTTTTGATTTAACCGAATAAATAAATTATTATCAATTATTTTTTAATATGTTGCATTATAATATATATAGCAAAAAAATATAGAAAAAGGAATATTTTA
>CAJUJZ010000078.1 GCA_910586745.1 uncultured Mucispirillum sp.
GAGCATTATTATATGAGCTTTCTTTATTACCAAGAGCAAAATATGCATTTGCAAGGTTATAATGAACAATAAAGTTTCTATTTGGAAGTGATTCTAATAAATCAATACCGTCTTGATATTCACCTATGCTTATTAATAGATTAGCATAGTTTTCTAAAACCATCGGGGAAGATGCATCTTTTTCTAATGCTTTTTTATAGTAATACATAGCTTTTGCAGTATCATTTACACTTAAAAATACATTTGCAATACCGCTGTATGCATCAGCAGAATGGTTAGCACTATCTATATATTTTTCCACATATTTTTCAGCTTCTTTGGCTTTTTCTCCACCCTGCTCTGCTAAAACTGCAATTAAATTCATCATAGCTTCAGGAAAATCAGGATCAGCATTAACTGCTTCCCTGAAATTTAATTCAGCCATAGGTGTATTATTTAATAAATAGTAGCTTACCCCAATATTATAAAATGCAGTTGCTTTATTTTCTTTTGAAGCCTTTTCATATAATTTAATAGCTTCATTAAAATCACCTGCTGAAAATTTTTCATTTCCTTCTAAAATATCAGTATTTCCTGACTGAGCAACAGAGTTAATATTTAAATTAGCAGTAGCATTATCCTGCACAATTGTTCTTTTCTCACTGCAGCTGGAAGCAAAAATTATTATAATAAACAGTAAAAGAAATACTCTAAATTTTAAAGCCAAAATAAGCTCCTAAATATTTAATATCTTTATGCTGAAAATAAAAAAGCATACTTTATTATGACTATATTTTCGTCATAAATCAAGTATGCTTTATAAAAAAATTAAATTTATTTAAAATACAGTCTATTTTTTTGCATCATCAGCTGGTTTTGGCGGTATATAATAAAGTATTCTTTGGCAGTGAGGGCAAGTATGCACCTCTAAATCTTTTTTAACTTCAACATAAAGCTGTGGTGGAATATGCATATAGCAGCCGTTACACACTTCATCTTTTACTGATGCTATACCGATATTATGACGGTGAGCTCTTACTCTGTCATATTTCATAAGTGTGCTTTTTTTGATTTTAGAAGCCTGTTCTTCTCTTTGCTGCATAAGCTGGGTAAGTTCATCATGCATTTCTTTATCTTCATCTGCTTTTGATGTACTTACTTCTTCAAGCTCTTTTTCTAAGCTTTCTTTTAATTCTACCATCTTGCTAAGCTCTGATTCATATTTAAAATCAAGATTCATCATTTCTTTAAGTTTAGTTTCATCTTCTGCTACTGATTTTTTAAGAGTATCAAGTTCGCGGATAACAGATTCATATTCTTTTGTGTTTTGAACAGAAGAAAGTTTAGTTTGAGAATTTAAAAGATTATTTTTTTTCTCATTTAGGTCTACTTCTAAAGCAAGATATGTTTTTTTGTTTTCATCAAGTGCTGCTTTAATACTGTCATAACCTGTTATAGCTTTTTCGTATTTTTCCTGCACTGCTTTAATCTGTGATGGAGTATTTTTTATAACTCCTTCAATAGATGCGATTTTAGAATCAATTTTTTGAATTTCAATAAGCTGCTCTAATATTTCTTGCATTAATTATTACCTCCCCAGCATATTAGTTGTTGTTCCTGTTTTAATACTTTAACTTCTATATTAAATTGTTTTTTTATGATTTCAGCTAACCTGTTCATATATATTTCTTCTGTAGCCTGATGTGTAGCATCAATTATACATACACCAGCTTCATAAGCATCAAGAGCATCATGATATTTTAAATCACCAGTTAAAAGAACATTTACCCCTTTATTAAGTGCATCTTTCCATAAAGAAGACCCAGAGCCTGTGCAAACTCCAAAACGAGAAAATGGCTTAATATATTTCATATTAGTAATAATGTGTTTTATATTTAATTTATCTTGAAGTAATTTAATAAATTCCTGTAATGAATATTCTTTATCCAAAGTGGCTGTTCTGCCAAAACCATAATTGAGCTTATTATGCAACTCTATAATGTCATAAGCGGCTTCTTCATAAGGATGAGCTTTAAGCATAGCAGAAATAACTTTATGAAGATGTTTTTTAAATACTACTGTTTCAATTTTTACTTCATCCACTATCTGTGGCTCATTTGCACTGCCTATAAAAGGATTAGCCTTATCATTAGGAGTAAAAAGCCCTGCACCTTCTGCAATAAAGCCACAGGAAGAATAGTTGCCATATATAGAGCCTGCTCCATTTGATGTCATAGCATGAAAAACTTCATCTTTATAATCATAAGGCACAAATACAGCTACTTTATATAAAGGATGGCTGACTTCACAGCTTAAAAAACCATTATCCATTTTTGCATTTAAAAGCTCACATATATAGTCATTTAAACCATCACATGCCATATCTAAATTTGTATGATAGCTTAATATATCAAGACCGCCTTTTATTGCTTTTATTACTTTTCTGTCAACTGTTTTATTAATATTTATGCCTTTACTTTCACGAAAAAAAATGGGGTGATGAGTAATAAGTAACTCACACCCCTCTTTTATTGCTTTTTCAATTATATCTTCTTTAGCATCAAGACTTAAAGCTATTTTAGATATTTCTTTATCACCTGTATATACTTGTTTTCCAGAAAAATCCCATTTGGACTGGGCTGAAATATCTGTAAATGAATACTCTAAATAATTAATAATATCGCTAATTTTAATCATATAAAAACTGCTTACCTTAACTTGACCTTATATAAAAAAGAAAATAAAAAGGGGAGTATACACTCCCCTACAATGGGCCAACTAGGACTTGAACCTAGGACCTACCGGTTATGAGCCGGTGGCTCTAACCAAACTGAGCTATTGGCCCGTATTCTTAACAGGAAGTATTTTATTCCATATTTTAAAGAATTTGTCAAGCACTTTTTTAAAAAAATTTTAAAAAATATTTTTTTGCATTAAAATACAATCATCTATTGTAAAAATAATTAAAAAATATTATGATTGCTTAACTTATTCTACAAGAGGAATTATATGTCATTTAATCAAGAATTACAAGAAGACTTAATCAATTCTTCAATTTTACGCAGTGCTTTTTTTAATTATTTCTATAGAGTATTTAATAATACTGCTGATGAAAGCTTTATAGGTGTTTCTGAAAAATATGCTGTATACTTTAATGATTTAAAAGCTTATGTAGAAAGTGATGAGTATAATAATGCCTGCAAAATATTTGAAGAATATATTAATGATGAAACAAATGCAGTAAATATTCATAATTTTCTCCAAAAGCTTAATATTGAATTTACATTATTATTTTTAAGCGGTATGGACAATATTCCTGCTTCTGCCTCATCTTACCTTTCTAGTGATGGTTTATTAAAAGGCGAAGAATGGGAAAAAGTTGTATCTGTTTATAAAATGAGAGATTTTCAAATGCCTGATTCTGTTAAAGCACCAGAAGATTATATCAGTGTGGAAATGCTTTATATGCAGAAATTAAGCGATTTAATTGGTAAACTGGCAGAAGATGGAGATATTAATCTGCTGAAATCTATAATAGATGACCAGATAAATTTTTCCTCAAACCATATACTTGTATGGATTGATATGTTTGCAGATGCAGTATACAGCAAATCAGTTACACTTAATTCTAAATTATATGCTTCTGCTGCTGTAATTATGAAATATTATATTAAATATGATATAAAGCTTTTAGAAGAATTTAAAGAAGAATTAAATAAATAAAATTAGATAAATAATAAAAATATAAAATAATCTTTAATAACTGATTATAAAAAAAGAGTGTCTGCGAAAACAGGCACTCTTTTTTATGGTATACATTAAATAATTAATTACTTACCTTGATAAGCTTTATCTTCTTTATTGATTTCTTTACCATCTCCTGCATATAATGTATCTATATTAGGATTAGTTAATGGATAAAAATATATTTCATCATCTTCATAGTATGATTCTACACCTAATGTAGCAAAATCAGTATATTTTGTAACATCCCATTTTTCAATAAATGTTTTCAGGTTATCATATTCTAATTCTGGCTCAGTTTTATTATCAGACATAACAAATTTTTCACCGTTCCAGAAAATATAGTCTGTATTTTGTTTAGTATAAGTATTAGGGTCATCTTCGCCAGCAATCACTCTTGCATAAGCTGCATTTACTGCATCTTCAGGATAATATACAGAATATGAGCTCCATTCCTGCCAAGAGCCATCATATATAGCAGCATTTTGATAACCTAAAATTTCTCTGAATATAAACCAGTGTGGTGCAGTAGTTCTTCCTGTATAGCAGTGGAAAAGTATTCTTTTATTTGGTTTTTTATCAATATATTCTAAAAATGAAGCATTTTTAGTAGTTTTACCATTATTTTCTGTTAAACCTTTTACCATTGCCCTAATCTGTTCAGGAGTTTTAAATGTACCTTTTCCACCAATAATTGCAAATTTACCGTCATCAGAAAGCTGAGCATCAAGATATAAAGCCCAGTGAGAAGCATAACCGCCATTTTTTACAGGTTTATAAGCAAGCTGAGTAGCACCTTTTATTCTTCCATCAATAGCATTATTATCATATATAGTATATGTTACTACCTGACCATTTGATTTAACTGGTTTTTTAGCATCAATAGTAGAAAGAACTGCCACTTCGCCAGAAGCATCAGAATTCATTTTACCTTCTTTTGCATACGCAATTATTTCACCAAATGGTGCACGAACTGAATCAATATAATTGCTAGGTAAATCTCTTACTGAAAATATAGACGGAATAATTTTTGAAATATCAGCTGGAGCTGCTTTATATGAAGCAGTATCAATATTATTTCCTTTTGCATATTCACCAAAGAAATAATAGTTAGCACCATTTAACACTTTTAAAGCTTTATTAGAAAAACCCCAGTATTTTAATGCCCAGAAAGTTCTGTATATCATTTGGTTAGTTAAATCATGGCTTGTAAGAACAATTAAAGTGTTGCCATCTATGCCGTATTTAGATAAAAATTTATCTACTTTAGCACCGCTTGCAACCATAGCACCATTAGGAGCTACACCATCACTTCTTTTTTCCATTAAATATTCTTCTTGACTGAAAGAATATGCACCTTTAATAGTTGATTCTGGCACAGTTCCATTTTGCAGTGTTACATGTAAAATCACAACTTTTCTGCCATCATCTGTTTTATAGCCGTTGTCAATATATTTTTTTAACTCTGCAGGTTCAATTAAAGCAGAGCCAGCAGTGCTGTCTATTAAATAATAACTGTCAACAGTCTGCTTTTTGCAAGCTGCTAATACTGTTATCATTAAGATACTTAATAATGCCAGTTTCAGCAGCATAAATGATTTGGTATAAAATTTTGCTACCATAATCCCTCCAAAATAACTGATAAAAATACTTTGCATAGCATATACATTAAAATAATCACCCTCAACAAATACTCTACCACCTTTTATGAAAAAATCAAGAATTATTTTTCGTTTTTTCTTTTAATTTTATAACATTATTATATTTGAATAATTTATGTATTTTTACTAGGATTTATATTGATTTTATTTTATATTAATACTACCCTTTTACTATGATAATTACCTGCAAAAACTACAATATAATCAAAATAATTTTTAAATAATCATAAAAATAAAACACCATATATTTTTTTACTTGCAAAAAAAAATTTTATGGTATAAAGATAAAATTAATACATATTACCCATATTGCAAAAATGAGGAGGGAAAGATGAAGCTTACTCGAAGAAATTTTATTAAAACTTCAGTAGCTGGTCTTGCAGGAACTACCATTGCAGCAGGAGTTCCTTTAAAAGCTGAAGCAAGGGAAATCACATCAGCAGATTATGGTGTAGAAAACAAAGTTTTTCTTACCTGCCGTATGTGTGCACAAAACTGTCCTATGGTTGCCTGCATTAGAGATGGCAGATTAGTCAGGCTTGATGCAAACCTAAATACACCATATCCATCAATATGTGGCAGAGGCAGAGCAGCTGTTGCTGCACTATATGACCCACAAAGGATTAAAACACCACTTATTAGAACAGGAAAAAGAGGCAGTGGTGAATTTCGCAGTGCATCTTGGAATGAAGCATTAGATTTAATCGGTAACAAAATGCTCCAGTTAAGAGATGAGGGAGAACCACATTCTGTAGCATATTTCCCTAGATTTAATACTGCATCTCTTTTAGATGATACTATATTTAATCTTTACGGAACAGACAATGTATTCAGCTATGGGGATACATGTTTTGGTTCTACTAACCAGTTAGGTCTTGGTTCAGTATTTGGCGGAGGTGAAGAACCTCGTCAAGGGAACTCATCTGTTATGGGTGATTATGAAAATGCTAAAATCGCCGTATTAATAGGCAGAAATCCTGTTGGCGGCCTTGTTGCTTTCCCTTGGGGCGGTATGTTTGGCAGAGGGAGAAAAAATGGTATGAAAACAGTTCTTGTTGACCCTAAAAAATCATTAGGTGTTGGCGAAACTGATACAGAATGGCTGCCAGTTATCCCTGGTGGAGATATTCCATTTTTAATTGGTCTTGCTGGTGAACTATTTAAAAATAATTACTATGATGAAGTATTTTTAAGAGAATATACAAATGCTGATATACTTATCAATACAGAAACACTTCTTCCTGTATACCTTGACAGTGAATTAGATGAACCAGACTATATGGTCTATGATGAAGTTTCAAAAACTGCTGTTATGAAATCAGAAGCTGAATGCCCTGCTATTTTTGGCAGCTGTGAAGTTGATGGTGTTAAAGCAAAAACTGCATTACAGCTTTTAAAAGAATCATGCGAAAAATTTACTCTTGAACAGGCTGCTGCAAAAAGTGGTATTCCTTCTGAGCAGATTGTTAAACTTGCAAAAGATTTAAATAATGCAAAACCTGCATGTTTCCTTGAAAGAGGCTATCGTGCTACAAGATATTTTAACTCTTTACATGAAAGATATCTTATCTCATCTATCAATGGTCTTTTAGGTGTATACGGTAGAAAAGGTGGTTTAATCTATGGTAAAAATGCTGGATTAGACACTCCATTCTCATATAATGATGCAAACGAAATATCAGTAAATATGTGGTTTAAAGAAAATGTGGAAGGCTTTGAGCTTTGCGACCCATATAATATGCGTAGAACATTCCCACTTGCTGTTGAAAAAGAAGAACCATACAAACTTCGTATGGCATTTTTAAATGGTCAAAACCCAGTTGGCGGCAGTGCTGGTGGTCATAAAATGGCTCAGGCATTAGAAAAAATGGAAATGGTAGCAGCTATATCTCCATTCTGGAATGAATCACTTTTATATGCTGATGTAATATTACCAGATACTACATTTTTAGAAAGAGCAGAACCTCTTTTCTCTACATATAAAGCAACATTTCCAGTTATTACAGTTCATGACCAGGTTGTTGAACCTATGTTTGATACAAGAAATGGTTACTGGATTATGCTTGCTCTTGCTAAAAGAATATTCAGTGAAGATGAATATTATGATAACTTTAATGACTTTGAGCAAGGTGGTATCAAATACATAGTAGATTATCAAATTGAAAATCTAGTACTTAGTGATGAAGATGCTGAAACATTCTCTCGTAGAAAATTAATTGAAGATGGTGTATGGTGTGGTGCTTCTGCTCCAGTTAAACCAATGAATAAACCTACTCCATCATGTAAACTTGAAGTTTATTCATTATTTATGGCTAACTGGCATAATAAACTTATAGAAGAGGACAGAGCACAGGAAGCTCAGTACTACAGTCCATTATATGATTATCCACCTACTTACTATCAAACTAAAAAAGAAAAACTGGATAATGATGAATTTATCCCTGTAACTGGTTTTTCACCATTAAGTTCATTTACTGGTGCTCAAACTCGTAACAATATTTTACTTAGAAATGTTGGACAAAATCTTAACTACTCTGCTGTATTTATTAATACAAAAAGAGGTCAGGATTTAGGCTTAAAAAGTGGTGATATTATTGAAATATTCAATATTGAAGAACCAAGCTTGATTATTAAATCAGAAGTTCAGTTGACAGAAACTGTTGAGCCACATACATTATTTTCATTCTATGGTGTAGGAACAGGCTTATATACAAACCTTTCTGAAAAATTAAATGTTGCATGCCCAATAGGTTTTAATCCTAACCATATAGCTAATTTAACATTTATGCCTGTTGAAGCATCATCACCATCACAAGATTTTATTGTTAAAATAAGGAGGGCAAAATGAGTTATCAAAAAATGGCAGTATGCTATGACACTCAATCATGTATAAAATGCTTTGCCTGTATTGTAAGCTGTTCCACAGAAAATAGAATGAGATTACAAAGGGATTATAACTACTCTGTTGATAAATCAATGGTTGAGCCACATCCACATTTAAATTATTTAAGAGTAGAATGTAATGAAAAAGGAACTTTTCCTAATGTTACACAAATTGCTGCTTTTAAACACTGCCAGCATTGTGAAAAACCAAAATGTATGGATATATGCCCTACTCTTGCAATCAGTAAAAAAGATACAGGTGCAGTTGTTATTAATGCTGATAAATGCATTGGCTGTCAGTCATGTAAAGATGCCTGCCCATACAATATACCAGTTTTCTCAAAAGATACTGGTAAAACATATAAATGCACAATGTGCCATGACAGATTAACTGCAGGACTTTCAACAGCATGTTCTGCTGCCTGCCCTTCTGTAGCTATTTTCTCAGGCCCTGCTGAAGAAGTTATTGCAGAAGCAAGAAAAAGAGCTGAACATTACAGCAAAGTATTTAATAAAGAATATTTTGTTTATGGTGCAGATAAAGTTAATAATACTGTTGGAACATTATCATATATGACTATTGCTCCTTTAGAAAACAGAGATGATTATTTACTTCCTGCTGACCCATCTAATGGTGTGGCTGCAAGCAGAGAAGTTGCAAAAGTTATTGGTGCTGCTGCTATAGCTGGTACTGCTGCCGCTGTTGCAGGACATGCAGTATTTACAGCTGCTAAATATGACGACAAACACCACAAGGAGAATGAAAATGAGTAACTCAAATGAAAAAATTACATTATTCTCAAATATGCAGATGTGGTATCATAAACATATCATTCATTTTATGATGATATTTATTCTAACAGGGCTTCCTTTAATAACCCATGCTTTTTCATGGATAGCTTATATTATTGGTGTGCCTGTATCAGTATTTTATTCTAATGGTGACTCATTATATGTAGGTATTCAAGTTTGCAGGGTAATACACAGACTTACTGCTGTATTATGGATAGTAACAAGCATACCATTTGTTTTAACTATGCTTTTTACTAAATGGGAGCTTGCTTTAAGAAAAAGAAAAGGCGAATCCTGGGGTACTTATGTAAAAGAAGAATTACAAGATATGAAAACTATGTATATAGATTTCAGCTATCCAAAAAGAGCTGGTAAATATAACTTAGGTCAAATTGCTGCTGGACTTGCAGTTATAGTATTTGGCATAGTTATGATTGTAACTGGTTTAATCTTATGGTTTAGAGTTGATTTTGCTTCTTCTACTGTAAGTATTATGAGATTATTCCACAGCATTGGATTTTTAGTATTTGTGTTATTCCTTATCATTCACATTTACCTTGCAGTTCACCCTGTAAATAAAGCAGGATACAATGCAATGTTTAGAGATGGTAAAGATGATTTAGCACATGCTAAGAAAAAACATCCAGGAATGTTTGTAAAATAATGCAGGTGTTATTATCAAAAATTAAAAGGCGTAATCTATTAAAACTTTTATGGATTGTGCCTTTTATACCACTTTATAAATACTTGACACCAAAAGTAAAAAAAGATAATTTTATATCTGTCCCCCTTGCATCTCTGCCTTTCAAGGGGGCTTATCTTATTAAAGATAAGCATGCAGGTATTATAAAAAAAAATGACAGTATAAAAGTTTTCAGCATTTCCTGCACACATTCAGGCTGTGTATTAAATGTGGAAAATGATAAATTTATATGTCCATGCCATGGCAGTGTATTTGATTTAGAAGGTAATATTTTAAAAGGCCCTGCACTTAAACCTTTAAAACAGCTTGAATATAAAATTGAAAATAAAAACATTATAGTGTATATATAATTATGTTTAAAGAATTTATAAAACACTTATTTCCCCGTATTACACTTAAAAAAAATCTGCATTTTACTTATACTTTATGTTTAGGTGGTCTTTCTTTTACTGCATTTATTATGCTTGTAATATCAGGTGTTCTGCTTGCCATTTACTATATTCCAGAGCCAAATCAGGCTTATGATTCCATTATATTTATTGAAGAAAATGTGACAGGAGGCAAATATATTAGAAATCTGCACAGGTTTTCAAGCAACGCATTTTTAATACTTATGTTTATGCATATCCTGCGTGTAATATTAACAGGTGCTTTTTTAAGCAGAAAATACAACTGGATTATTGGTCTTTTTCTACTGTTTTTAAGTATATTTACAGGCTATACAGGCTATCTTTTACCAATGGATCAGCTTTCATACTGGGCAACACAGACAGGTGCAGAATTAATTAAAATTCTGCCATTTGGAGATTATATTTATAATATTATAATACCAGATACTATTGGAGGAAGGCTTAGTTTAATAAGATTTTATGCACTGCATATT
Source organism: uncultured Mucispirillum sp. (assembly GCA_910586745.1). Taxonomy (GTDB): domain Bacteria; phylum Chrysiogenota; class Deferribacteres; order Deferribacterales; family Mucispirillaceae; genus Mucispirillum. The sequence continues at coordinate 10,646 of CAJUJZ010000078.1, forward strand.
ATTATACTGCCTTTTTTAATTTCCACCCTTTCTTTTATACATTTTTTTAGAGTAAGGCGTGATAGAGGGGTACTGCCATATCTATGAT
>CAJUJZ010000079.1 GCA_910586745.1 uncultured Mucispirillum sp.
AGAACTCAAACCGCATAAATTTAAATCTGTCCAAAAATTTGGGTTCGCCTCATAACAGCCCTTTTTTTATACTTACATATATTACTTTCTATATAACTTTTATACTTTATTATGCTAGATTTTTCGCATGGACTTACTCAAAAATTTTATGTGAAGTCATTTTGAGCCTGCTTTTACAGGCGAAAAATCTAAATTATATATATTAAAGTAGTGTATAAATATTTAAATTATCTTACTTTTAGATACTTCGCCTTTCAGGCTCAGTATGACCTTATTGGCTTTAAATTCTCTTGCTATATTCATTACAAATATAAATCTACTTCCAATAAGATTAATTCGCAAACCTTTCCTTTAATGTTTCACACATTATATTATCATTATCATAAAACTTATAACCATAGTCATCTTTTGATGCACAAATCTTATCGTTTATCATAACATAGCCTGCAATATTTTCATCTTCTAAATATGAAAAGGCATCTTCTTTTGTTTCTGCATTTTTTATGAAATTGATACACTTATTTAATGTATTTTCAAAAAGATAGGCAGGGTTTGTGCAGCCGCTTACAAAAAGAGTGCTTTCTTCATAAAATTCTTCCGGATATTCCTGCTCCATTTCTGCCAAGTTTGATAACATACTGGAATATTTATCATCAAGCATCATAAACTGCATATAGATTTTTGCCAGATATACATTTTTTAATGCTTTAACTGATTTATATTTATAAAGGTTATTTAAAAATGTCTGCTGATAGTCATCTAATATATATTTATTTTTATATATTTCCCACTGAGTAAACTGTGAAATATTTTCATAAAGCCCAGAATTTATACCATATAATGAATAACTTTGACCTGCTTTATATATAAGGGTTTCTTTAATCTGCTTATCTTTTTCAGAAAAGTTTAATGTATCTGTTATCTTTTGTACATTATTTAAAAATGATAACTGCCTTTTATATTCCTGCATACCCTGTTCATGACTATAGTATGGCTCTTTATATTCATGTAAATAATCATATACATTTATTTTTTCATTATAAAGGCTTGCAAGTGGAATAAAATATAAAGCTATATAATTAAGAAAATTATGTGTAATATTTTCATCTGTCATATTATCCTTATACTGACTAGGAATAATAACAGAAAGTATGGAAAGTAAATCCATTTTAATACTAAAGCGTAAAGTTATGTAGTCTGCATAATTATAATCTTTAATAGTATTGATAGCAGTAATATTATCTATCACCTGCTCTGATAATGTATCTATCATTAACAGCTTATCTTTATACTGAGAATAAACTTCATCATCACTTTGAAAATGTTTTAAAGATACTTCATTAACAAGAGGCTTTAACTGCTTAATTAATGCTGTAATATTTGCTGTTACTTCTGTTTTTGTGGTTTCGTATGCATTATTACTGCTATCGCTCTGCTTTTGAACCAGCAAAACAGTAAATATTATTATTAATACACCAATTAAAACTAATATATATTTCATAAACTAAACCTTTTGATAAATATTATATGTTTTATAGTATAAATAATTTAGATAATATGTCAAAAGGTTTATACAAATATGTCTGGCTCTTTTCTGGCTCCATATTTTTTCTTAAATGGTAATTCTGAAAGGAAATGCAGTATTTTATTTAAATGCCTTGCATTCTGCGGACATATTGCAGCACAACCCATACAGGTAATACATTTTGTTTTATCTGTTTTTCTTGGGTTTTCTGCTGGTATTGCATTTACCGGGCAGTTTTGCACACAGGCGCCGCATGCTGTACATTTGCTGTCCCCTGTTGGTTTAAGTGGTATGCCGTTATATTCTCTGTATGGAAAATTGCCTGGCAGATTAAGCTTTTCTGTTTCTAAAATATTTTCTATATTTTTTAATTTATTTTTTACTCTTTCTGCAAAATCTTTTATTTTTTCATTATCCTGTGCATCGGGCCTGTTAACTGCTACTTTAGTCATAATAGAATGGTTTGCAATAAAAGCAGCTGCAGCAATCACTATAAAACCTTTTTCTGATAAAATATTCTGCATTTCTAAAAGTGCATCTTCATAAGCTCTGTTGCCATAAACTGCAATTATTACTGCAGGAGTGTTATCTGATGTGATTTTTTCAAGCTGTTTTATCATAATATCTGGCACTCTGCCCCCATATACAGGGTATGCAAAAACAGACAAATCATTTGATGAAAATTCAACCGATGTATCACGCTTCTTATAGCTTGTAATATTATATTTTTCTATATCATATCCAAGACTTGATACAAAAAGAGAAGTAATATCCCCTGTTTTTCTTGCTGGGCTGAAAAATACTGATTTTGATTTTTTTATTTCCATAATTAAACCTTATCTTTTAAAAATTATATAATATCTTTCACCATAAGAGCATATATATTATTTTCCCTGTTTCACTGCATTATATACAGCTTATACTGCCTTATCTATACCTAAACTTGAACTTTTTATATACATATCATATCTTGACGGGTCTCCCCATGTTCTGCCTGTATAATAGTTATAATGGTTGCTGCGTAAATGATTTATTTTATTAATATATTCTACTGCTTCATCTTCTGTCAATTTAAATTCTTCTGCTACTCGTTTTTTTGCAAACTCTTTATCTGCTGCTATGAATATATTAAAGCAATTATCCCAGTCATCAAGTACCACATCGGCACATCTTCCAACAATTACACAGCTGCCTTTTTCTGCTGCATCTTTTATTATCTTACTTTGGGCAATAGAAAGCCTGTCGTTATCTGATAAATTTTCATCATTAAAAATATTATCCATAGAGATATATCTAAGTAGTTTTTCAGAAGAAGTCATCTGCTGGTCATTATGCTCTACAAAAACACCAGAAAGTCCGCTTTTGACAACTGCATCTTTAATAAATTCCCTGTCAATAAATTTCCAGCCTAATTTTTTAGCAAGTTTCTGACCTATCTCTCTGCCGCCGCTGCCAAGCTCCCTGCCTATTGTAATAATATTATTTCCTTGAACTCTATCTTTATGTTTTTCATGTCTTTCTAAAAATCTTGTAATAAATGGACTTATTATCGGATTCAGCTTTCCAATAATAAAGCCAACTAAAATGGCAGAAATAAGTGTCCCTTCTCTAACTCCCACTATCTGGTGCAGTAATAAATAACCTGCAATTATACTGAAAGTTACAAGTGTTACATCAAAACCTATTTTTATCTGACCAAAAGGTCTTTTTAACACCCTTGCAACTGTTATCATTAAACCATCACCTGCTAAATATAAGAGCTTTGGTGTTACTTCAAATATAATACCTATTGATACAAGCAGTGAGCCTAAAAACACATATAAAATCTGCACCAGATAATTTGGTGCTGTTACCAACTGAGTAAGCCACATAGAACCGTCTATTAAAAAGCCAAATAAAAAGCTTACAAGTATTTGAAAATACTGATATTTAGGAAACTCTTTTCTTAAAATAATAACTTGAGCAATAATCATTGTAATATGCATACCAACAGTTAACTGCCCTAAAGTCCAGTTTGTAAAATAGTGGCTTAAAACATAAGGCGGGCATGATATAGGTGTAATACCAAGATTACTGCGTATAGCAAAAGAAATACCTAATGACATTAAAAATAAGCCAAAAATTGATATAATCAATCTTTCAACAAATAAAGATTTATTCATATATACCCCTAAAATAAAAAATAATAATATGGCAAAAGAGAATAGGCTCATTTTGTCAGAAAATAAATTAAGAAATTTGTTGGATAGAAATATTTACCAAAAAAAATATTTTTTGCAATATTTAATTAGAAAGATTTAGTAAAAATAATTGTATACAACTTATATTTAAATAGCTGTATACAGCTATTCTTTTAAACTTTTTAAAATATATTCAGATGTTGCATATTGTGGCTCACCAAATGGCATAGATACTTCCAGCTTAACCATATCATCTTCTTTAAGCATACTTATTTTACCATCCTCACAAAAAGTGTCATCTATTTTATTAAAGATTTCCTTACTTATAGATAAAGTATCAATATTTTCAAGTAATGCTCTTAAATTTTCTACTGCTTCTTCATACTGCTTACGGTCAAAAATAATTTCAAGGTACCCTTTTTCATTGATATCTAATACCGCACAATATTCCTCAATATCCATTATCCAGCTTATTGTAGTATCAGTATATGAAACATATACATAATCAGAAATACCAGCACAGTCCATCACTCCACATGAGCAGGTAAAAAAAGCAAAATATGAATTTCTTAAAGTAACTGATTTCCCATTTTTTATATAAGTTATATCTATTTGGGGAAGTTCATTATTTGTACTTGAAAGAATGTCATCTAAACTAACCATAGGAAAATCATAATATTTTTTTGCAAAAGGAAATTGTGGCAGAAATAGTATATACAGCTTATATAGATGGTCATTAATTTTTTCTATATATGATAATATTGGATTAAATGATAATTCCCCATGTACTTCTTTTACTATTACACCTTCTTTATTATCCATACATCACCTCTATATTTGCATTATAAATATATAGAACGACAATAGGTGGCGTAATATAAAAAAATATGCCAAACTACACAAATTTCTGCATAGTTTCTGGATATTTTGGCCATGCACCGCTTTGAGTGCATACAAAGGCAGAAATATTTACTGCCATATGGTGAGCATCTTCTAAAGAAAGTCCTGAAAGTGTATAATATATAAAAGCACCAGAAAAGGCATCTCCTGCACCGATTGTATCATTTACTCTAATATGTGGAGTTTTTAATGTGGAAACTGCACCAGCTGTGTATATACTAGAACTTAAACTGCCATTTGTGTATATTAGGTATTTTAAATTATATTTTTCTAAAATCATTCTGCATAAATCATCATCAGATATATCTACATCAAGCATACTTTTTAATACAACTGCCTCATCACTGTTTACTTTAAAAATATTAGCATAATTAATAAGTTCAGTAATAAGAGGTTTAGAATAATACGCTGCTCTTAAATTTACATCAAACAGCCTTAATGATGACGGATTTGCATATTTTAATAAAGTAATAATAGTATTGTGAGATACATCATTTCTGCTTGCCAGTGTGCCATAGCATATTGCATCTGCTTTTTTAATAATAGTAATGGCATTATCAGTTAATGGAATATAATCCCATGCAGTATTTTCCACAATATTATATTCAGGCATACCATAATTTAATGTAACATGTACAGAACCTGTTGGGTAATCTACTCTTTCTATAGCTGTATGCAAAGTAGTTTCTGAAATAGTTTCTAAAAGCTCGTCACCAAGTTTATCTTTACCTACAGCACTAACTGCATAACCTGCTGCTCCAAGGCATGCCGCATGATATATAACATTTGCAGGTGCTCCGCCAACTCGTTTTCCACTAGGCAGCCTGTCCCATAAAAGCTCACCTATTCCTACTATCAAAGGATGCTGACCCATTATTCACTCCATATATACTACTGGTATATATAATCACACAAAAATAAAATATAGTCAATAGATTTACCTGATTGTTTTTAAAGAGTATTTCTATTCATATTTGTATTGTTGACCTGATTTATTAGTAAAAATGTAGATTTTCTTACATAAATATACTATAATAGTATATCAAATGGAGAAAGTATGATAACAAATATTATTACCCTTTATATGCAGATATTCTGCATTATAACTTTTGCTTCATATTTAATATATGTGCTGGCAGTAGTGCCGCTTTATAAATCACTGCCGTTAAAAGTCACTAAAATATATGATTCTGTAATGTTTGATTTTGCAATATTTATGGTAATATTAATGGTGTTTTATGCCTTAAACCAGTCAATATTTCATATAAAACATACACTTTTTATAAGCATTGAACTTATGATTACTCTTTCTTCTGGTGTGCTGCTGTCATCTCTTGTATCTCATTTTGCAGTAAACAGCTTTAATATGTCAAAACTTCCTGCATATATTTTGTATCTGCTTTTATTTATATTTTTATTTGTGCTTTATATTGCAGTAGTCTTTAAGCCTTATTATTAACAACAGATTTTTTTAAAAGCCTCTGCATTTTCTGCCATAGCAGCTTTTATTAATGCTTCTTTTTCTTCATCTTTTGCCATGGCAATATCCTGCTGATAGCTTATATGCTCCATTATATATTCTGCTTTTTCCTGATTTTCTGCCCTGTCTATGCATATTTGGTTAAGTGATGAAAGCAGGGAAAGTTCTGTATCAAACTTGCTGTTGTTATAAAAAAGATATGTTATAAGCTTCATAACATATATATAAATATGAATATATGGCAGCAGATTATATATATCTTCTTTTGAACATTTTTCATAAGTAAGCATATCAAATGATTTATCATATTCATAAGGAATATCTAAACTTCTCCAAGATAATTCAAGCTTATCAAGTGCTTCTATTATCTCTGCATCTGCTTGATATTCTTTTGATAAAAGCTTTTCTAAATCTGGTATAACAGTTTCTTTTATTATTTTTTCTATTTTTTCATCTTTAATATACTGCGCCATAAAAATATGCCCCTTTTATATATTTTTTCAGAAAATATCTGACTGTGATTTATACCTAATAATATCCACTATTACCAAAAACATCAATAGTTATATACCCTTTTATTATGTTCCTATCTTTTTTAATTCTAATGTATATAATCTATAATACATATTTATATCTTTTAAATCAAGAATAGGTATATTTATTTTTATATAATCATCACTTATTTTTTCAAAACCGCTGTTTTCATTAATCACTTGTGGAAAAATATTATTTACTGCACCTTCTTCATAATACTCTTTTGATATAAAATACTCTCGTATTAATGAATAAGCTTCCTGCATATTATTTGTTTCGGCCTCAAATTCAAATATAATTTCAGGTTTTTCATCTAGTGTATACTGATATACATTTTTTACCACAACTTTTGTTATTTTATTAATATACTGGTGCTTACAGAAATTCTTAATTTATCATTAACATCTTTAAATTTACCTTTACTCATTTCGCATATTACATTAAGACTTCTATGCCCATATACATATGCCCCGTCTTATTTCTTTACAAATTTTCTGGAGATTTTTCTGGTAAATATGAGCCTACTCCATCTCCATATTCATTCCCAAAAATATAATATGCTTTATCTAAATTTTTAACATTTATTTTATATGCATAAAAGCATATATTACTATTAATAGCGACACTTTCTTATACATCTTTTGTAACAAAACGGAAGAACTTCTCACTTTATCCATTATATTCCTGCAGCAATGTAACCTTTTTTTCTGCATGACATTCAAATGCCGTTCATAAAAATATCATCAAACTTACCAATTTATATATACTATTCACAATATTGTATATTTCTGTTTCCTTTTTGTATTAAGATAAATAAAGTATAACATAAATAAGTAAAAATGTAATATAAACTTGATTATTAAGTTTGTACTTGTCTTTATTATACTTTTACAATTTTGAGAAATTTGTAAGAATATTAAGAATGCTTTTGCAGCAATTCCTATCAAAAGTTTTTGAACATAAAAAATGCAGGACATTTTGTCCTGCATTTTTTGTTTTGAGCATTGTATTTCTATTAATGAGTTTAATAGTATTAGTTAATAATATCCGATTCCGCCATTTATAAATACTTATATATACTAGATTTTAATAGATTCAGTTTTTTTAATAATAGTAACTTTACCTGCTTCAAATTTTACTTCAACAGAGCCATAGAAGCCTTGTTCCATAGTTTCTCTCATGATTTCATAAAGTTTAGTAAGCTGTGATTTTCCGCCAATTTGTTGTTCATTTTTGTTAATACTTAATGCTGCCATAATGCTCCTCCTCAAATGTTTTGTTCGTTGCATTTATTTTTTTTATTTTATATTCTCTTTTATACTCTTATGCTTTTAAAAGCGATAAAGCAATTGCTGGTATTTGGTTAGCCTGTGCAAGTATTGCAATATTTGCCTGATATGCAACTTGTGCAGTAGTCATTGCTGTTGTTTCTCTTGCTATATCAGTATCTCTTATTCTAGATTCGCTTGATGTAGTATTTTCTTCTGCTGTTGCAAGAGTATTTATTGTGCTGTTTAATCTGTTTATATATGCACCAATTTTTGCTCTTGTTGATACAACTTTAGTTAATGCGTTATCTATTTCAGTAATAGCTCTTTGAGCATCATTCTGAGTATTAATATTTGTATTGCCTATACCTAAAGCTGCAGTATTTAATGCAGGAAGAGATACATCTAATTTTTCGCCTTTTTCTGTGCCTATTTGTATTTCTGTTCTAGCATCGACTATATGCAGATTTAAGTTTTGGTTTTCAAGTCTGCTGCTTGGCTTAAAGTCAATTTTGCCTGTACCTGTATTATAATAAGCATCAACACCAGTTCTTGTATCAACTATTAAATCAACTCCGGGAATAACATCTGTTACTCTTGAATTACTTGTTACTCTTTCCCCTGATATTACACCAGTTAAGTTATCTTTTGCAGTAATAGTTTGTATATTCTGGCTTGATTCCTGCACTACTTCAAGACCAAGTGCATCCATTAATTTTTGGCTTCCAATAAATGAAAGCTCACCATCTTTACCAGTTAAAGCTGATTGAAGTATCATAGTTCCGGGAACTACACCAAATCCTGTGCCTTCTGTTTGATTAAAAGATATAAGTTTTTTATCAACTTCTGTTAAGCCACTGCCCATATCTAAGTCTTGAGTAATTGCTTTTGTTATTTTATCTACTACATCTTGTATCGTATCATCGCCTTCTAAATAGATTGTAGTATTTTTATTATTACCATATATTTTTAATTCCTGAGTGGAAGCAAAAAGTTCAACACCATTTTCGTCTACAAAGTTTGCAAGTTCTGAAAGTTTTGTTGTAGATGTAGCAGCTTTACCGCCTTTGCGAACTTCTATTGTTGCTGTCCCTGATAAAGTCTGACCATTTGCAGCAGCACCTGTATTTTCTTTAAATCCTAATGTAATTTCTCCAGCATTAAATGTTCCAGTTTTACTGTCTAATGTTACTGTATGCACTGTTACATTGTTATAGTCAACTATACCGTCTTCATCATCTGGTTTAGTTAATGAGTCAGGCTGATTATAAACTATTACAGGACCTTGAACTCCATTGTGGCTGATTTGTAAAGCACCGCCGCCATTTGCCATTAAATTATCATTATTAGCAACACCTTTTGAATCAGTTACAGAAAAAAGGAATTTATCGCCGTCATTTACTGTATCTGATCCCGCAAGCATAGGTATATCAAAGTTTAAATTAAAGCCGTTAGAGTTATATGAGCCTTGTAATTTACCATTTACTGATGTAAAATCTAACCACTGGCCTTCTTCACCATTTTCTGCAGAAATAAATTTTACTCTGTAACTTGCACCAGCTGCTGCATTAGTGCTGTTTTCTGTAAACTCTATCATAAAGTAACCACTTTCATTTGTAGTAACTGCAGTAACTGAGCCAAAAGCCATATTTGAGCCATTTTTTTGGAAGCTGTTAATAAAAGTCATAGATGATGACATCTGTGCACCAGCTGCACCACCATCTGTTGGGTTTTGAATTGTTACAGAATAACTGCCTTCTTCTGTATCTTGAATATTATCAGGATTGCTTACCTGACCTATATTTGTAGTGCCTTGGCTGCCTACATAAGCACCAAGTTTACCTTCTCTTAATGTAAAAATCTGAGTAGACTGCACTTGGTTTTGACCAGGTTTCACATTAAAATTAATATCATAGTTGCCATCAGCTACTGTGCCATTAATAACTGCACTGATTTTATCTGTGCCGCTGTTCCAAGCACCGCTTGATTCACCATTAATAAGTTTTTTAGTGTTAAATTGAGTAGTTTCAGAAATTCTGTCAATTTCTTCTTTTAACTGGTCTATTTCTTTTTGAATTTCTAATCTATCATTAGCAGAATAGATACCATTTGCACCTTCAACTGCTAATTCTCTCATTCTTTGAAGCATATTAGATACTTCATTTGCAGCACCTTCTGCTGTTTGAAGATATGAAATACCATCTTGTGCATTTTGTGATGAAGTTTGCAGACCTAAAATAAAGCCTCTCATTTTTTCAGATATTGCCATACGAGATGGGTCATCCATGAACGAATTTATGCGTAAGCCTGATGAGAGTCTATTTATAGATTTACTTAGATCGCCCTGATTTCTGCCAGCAGCAACTAAGCTTGATAATGAAAACAAATTTGTGTTAGTAATCATACCTGTTGACATCTTGTCCTCCCTGACTTATTCAATAGAGTCCCAACCTTGTATGGTATATGTATCGTAAAAACTTCAAATAACTTTAATAAAATTTTAGTTTTTCTAATCTTTTATTCTTTGGCATCCCTGCCATTTTATTTTTTATCGGAATACTTAAAATAAAACTTTAGAAAATATTTTACTTATATTAAAAAAAATTTTATACTTTTATAAATAAAAGCCGTGGGAGTTTATATGAGCAGATTTTTACTACTATTTATTCTTTTGCTTCCGTTTAGTATATATGCAGAAAATACTTCTCTTGACAGCAGCATTTATGAAGTAATGCGAATAGGCTTTATGCTGCCCCCTGCTGATTTAAAATGGGAAAATACTTCCACTAAATCAAACTATACTGATATTAAAGCAAAAATTAGAAAACAGCTTT
>CAJUJZ010000080.1 GCA_910586745.1 uncultured Mucispirillum sp.
AACAGCCTTTTGCAATTTATTTTATAGCAGGTATTTTTACAGGTTTTGTTTTCATAATATGGGATAATCAGATGATAATGGCTAAACAGAAATATTTATCAAAAGCATACCTTGTTGAAGATTATTTTGTGGACTTAATTTCAGGATAAATAAAATATGGTAAATATTGATGCAGTAAATTTTAGAAATAATATAAGTCCAATACATTATAATTATTAATATAATGTAGTAATTTATGCCATATATTTTGTTATGAAACTAAATAATACAAATGCAGAAAAAAATATTTAAAAATAATTTATTCTGTTGAAGATAAATTATTAGAAATTTTAGCACATTAATTATATTATATATATTGAGAGGTCATATATATGGTAAATCTGGTATATAATCAGCTGCATGAAAATATTTTAGAAAGGCAGAAAGTAGATAAGCCGATTATAAACTGGTTTCTGCTTACTTTTGTTTTAAGCTGGCTTACATTAGGCATTGCTTTAGTGTATGTATTTATAAAGCGTATATTAAGGGTAGATAAGTATATAAGAAGAAAATATGAGTTTTTTGATATTGTAATCCATTTTATAGAGATTGAAGCAAATGAACGAGGGTTTGATAATTATGAAATATATACTAAAGAGTTAAAGGGTAGGCTTGCAAGGTTTCAAAGGGAAGTGCGTCCCTTAATGCCTTTTGTAATAAAAGCATTTATACCAGTTATCATATTCACTTTATTTGTAGCGTTTTTTATATTTTTTACTGGGTTATCAAATATATCTTCTGTAACATTAACAGCAGTGTTTGTAATATGGGTAATTGATACAGCAGTAGTTGTATTAATATATATCTATAGAATGAATAAAATATGGGATGATGTGCAGCAGTTTGAAAGTGAGATGTATGATACTATAAGTCAGGTGTTTATATTACTTAAACTTCTTGACTATCCGATTATATACTGCACAGATCCAAGAATTAAAAAAGATTTTACTATTTATACTATTTTAGGTTTTGTAACAGGCGGCATATGGTTTTTAGTATGGGATTATTATGTCCATACTGCACCAGATGATATGTACCAGACATTTCACAAGGCAGAAGATATTATGGTAGAAGTTGTAAAATTATGCTGTAAAAGGGATTAATATTTATATGGAAGTTGTTTATGGACTTGAAAATTTATCTATAAAAGAAAGATGTGCAGTCTGTATTGGCAATTTTGACGGGCTGCATTTAGGGCATAGGCTTATAATATCAGTATTAAAAGAGGAGGCAGTGCAGCTTGGTTTAAAAAGTGTGATTATGACATTTGAGCCGCATCCTTTTAAATATTTTAATAAGCCTATACAGCTTATTTCTACCCCTGCAAAAAGAAAGGATAAATTTTTAGAGCAGGAAACAGATTATCTTGTAATTGCAGAGTTTAATGAAAGTCTTGCAGGTTTAAGCCCTGATCAGTTTGTAAAAGATATTCTTGTTGAAAAACTCCATGCAGCACTTGTTATTGTAGGCACAGATTACAAGTTTGGAAGCGGCAAGTCTGGCAATACGGCACTTTTAGCACAGCTTGGTGAAAAATACAGCTTTAAGTGTATGTTTGCACATAAGCTGAAAGATAAAAATGGTATAGACATATCAAGCTCACAAATCCGTGCATTATTAGAGCAGGGACAGGTGGAAGAAGCCGGCAGATTTTTATCATGTCCTTACAGTTTAGAAGGTGAAGTTATCCATGGAGATAAAATGGGCAGAACTTTTGGATATCCTACTATGAATTTAAAAGCTGTAAATGAAATGATACCAGCTTTTGGAGTGTATGCTGCAAAAGTTAAAATAAAATATGAAATATATAATGCAATGGCATATATAGGCAAAAGACCTACTATAAATCATGGGCTTGAATTAAGAGTGGAAGCAAATATTTTTGATTTTAATGAAGAAATTTATGGAGAATATGCAGAAATAATATTGTATAAATATATACGAAGTGATATAAAGTTTAATTCATTTGATGAATTAATCGCTCAAATGGATAAAGATAAGGAAGAAATACAAGCATATTTTAAAAATATAGATAATTTAAAAAAATATTAGGAATATAAATGAAGCAGAAAAAAATAAGTTATGTAAGTTTAGGCTGTGCAAAAAATCAAGTTGATTTTGAATATTTAATAGGCGAGCTTTCCAATGACGGATTTATTGCAGAAACTGACCCTGCAAAATGTGATGCTGTTATTATAAATACATGTGGTTTTATTGAGGTGGCAGTTAAAGAAGCTGTTGATAATATATTACAAATGGAAAACCTTATATCTAAAAAAGCAAAATTAATAGTTACTGGCTGCATGGTAGAAAGATATAAAGATGATATATTAAAAGAAATGCCTGAAATAGATTTTATTACAGGTGTAGGCAAATTAAGTGAAGCAGCAGACTATTTACGCAAAGAGTTTAATGTAGAAAAACATGAGGGGCAGAATATAAGAGCAATCACTAATGCTCCATATTATGCTTATGTAAAAATTAGTGAAGGCTGTAATAATACATGTGCATTCTGTGTTATTCCAAATATCCGTGGCAGACTTAAAAGCAGGACTATAGAAGATATTGAGCAGGAAATAGAATTTTTGTCAGAAAAAGGTGTAAAAGAGATTATTATTATAAGTCAGGATACAACTCAGTATGGTATGGATATATATGGGGAAGAAAAACTCATACCTCTTATGAAAAAATTGACAGTTAGATTTAGTAATCTGCTTTTTAGAATGCTTTATTTAAACCCTGAAGGTGTATCAGAAGAATTAATTAAGTTTGCAGCAGAAACAAAAAATGTTATTAAATATTTTGAAATACCTGTTCAGCATGCAAGTGATAAAATACTTACAAAAATGAGGCGTGCTTCTACAAGGCAGGTTATAGATAATGTGTTTGACACAATAAGAAGGCTTTGCCCTGAAGCATTTATACGCACAACATTTATTGCAGGCTTTCCTGGAGAAACTGAAGAAGATTTTAATGAACTTTATAAATTTATAGAAGATAAAAAACCTGATTATGCCGGCTTTTTCCCATATTATAAAGAAGAAGGCTCTATTGCATATAACTATAATGATGATATTGATGAAAAAACAAAAAAAGAAAGAATAAAAAAACTGCAGAGTCTGCAGAAGAAAAATACAAGTTCCAGATTAAGAGAATATAAAAAGAAAGAGTTTATCTGCTTTATAGATAAAGTAAATGATGATTTTGAATTTATTTTAGAGGGCAGGGCAGTATTTCAGGCACCAGATACTGATGGTAAACTCTATGTAACAGACGGCATTGCAGATAATGGCAGCGGACCATATACATGTGTCATTAATAAAATAGCATATCCAGATATATATGTTACTTTCGTGGAGAATAATAATGGCTAGATTTTTATATATAATATTTATAATTTTTGCTTTATACGGTTGTGCAAAGGAGGTGGAGCTTGATAAGCCTGCAACATATTATGAAGAAATGGGTGATACTTTAGCATCTGAGGGTAAGTATGCTAAGGCTGCAGAAAGATATGAACAGGCTCTAGTGCGTGCAGAATCACCCGAATATGCAGCTGCCATTCAGCTTGCACTTGCAGACAGCTACTTTTTAGCAGGTAAATATATAGATGCAATTCCTGTATATGAAGTATATTTAGAAGTATATCAAGGCTGGGAAAGTGCAAAACTTGCTACTGTCCGTGTTGGGCTTGCATACTTTAATTTAGTCCGTTATGCATCTCAGGACCAGACAAATACAGAGCGTGCATTATTTTATTTAGAAGAAGTAAAGAAAAAGTATCCTGATTTAGTAGAGGAATATGATGTTGATTTAAGAATACAGCTTTTGAGAGAGCGTCTTGCTAAAAAAGAAATGCAGATAGCTTTTTACTATGCAAGAATATTAAAGCCAGAGCCGGAATTTTTAAGATACAAGTATGTTGTAACTCATTACAGTGATACAATATATTATGGTAAAGCAGTATATAAAGTAGTAAAACTGCTTTTAAAGAAAGATGAAGTAGACGAAGCAGAATATTATCTTTTAAAATTAATAAGTGATGATAAAGAAAATAAATTTGTGGAAAAGACTAAAGAATTAATAGATAAATATAAAGAGAAAAAAGAAAAAGAGCGTTTAAAAGCGATAGAAAAAGGCAGTAATGCTGAAAAGACTGATAAAAATATTGAAGAAAAACCTGTAGAAACAGTAAATGAGCCTGCAGAAGTAAATCAGCAGGAAAATACAGCAGATGAAACTAAAATGCAGGAAAATCAAAAACAGCCAGTGCAGGCAGATGATAATAATACACAGTCTGTTCCAGCAGAAGCTGCACCAGAAGAAATGAATTAATAATAAGATAATATAAAGGTGAAAATATGTTAGATATAAAATTTATCATCAGTAATTTAGAAGAAGTAAAAGAAAAAACAAAAGCAAGAAATTATTTATTTGATTTTGACAGCCTTATTCAAAAAGATGCTTTAAGAAAATCAGTGATTAATGAAGTGGAAAAATTAAAAGCAGATAGAAATGCTATATCAAAACAGGTAGGCATATTAAAAAGAGAAGGTAAAGATACTACTGATCTGCAGGAACAGGTAAAAAGAGATGCAGGTAAAATGCAGGAACTTGACAGTAAGTTAGCAGAAATAGATGAAGAAATACGCAGTATGCTTTTAAATATTCCTAACATTATAGATGATACAACACCAATAGGCAAAGATGAAACAGAAAATGTATTGGTTAAAAAATGGGGTGAGCCAAGAATATTTGACTTTGAACCTAAAAACCACTGGGATATAGGTGCAGATTTAGGAATAATAGATTTTGAAAGGGGGGTAAAAATAGCTGAGTCCCGCTTTAATGTTTTGGCAGGTATTGGTGCAAGGCTTGATAGAGCTATTTCATCATTTATGCTTGATATGCATAGAGATAAAGGCTACATAGAAATGAGTGTGCCTTATCTTGTTAATACAAAATCTATGATAGGTACAGGTCAGCTTCCAAAATTTGCAGAAGAAGCTTATGTATGCGAAAGAGATAACTTATATCTTATCTCTACAGCAGAAATTCCTGTTACTAACCTATATTCAGATGAAATATTAGATGTAAAACAGCTTCCCGTAAAAAATACATCTCTTACAGCATGTTTTAGGAGAGAGGCTGGCAGTTATGGTAAAGATACAAAAGGACTTATAAGAAACCATCAGTTTAATAAAGTAGAACTTGTAAAAATATGTGCTCAAGATAAATCAGTAGAAGAACATGAAAGCTTAACTCATGATGCAGAAATGGTGCTTCAGGCATTAAATCTGCCTTATAGAGTTATGGCATTAAGTTCTGGTGATTTAGGTTTTTCAAGTGCTAAAACTTACGATTTAGAAGTATGGCTTCCAGGGCAGAACTGTTACAGAGAAATATCTTCATGCTCTAACTTTAAAGACTTTCAAGCAAGGCGTGCAAATATCCGCTACAGAGATGCAGACGGTAAAGTAAAATTTGCTCATACATTAAACGGTTCTGGTCTTGCAGTGGGCAGAACTCTTGTGGCAGTGCTTGAAAACTATCAGAATGCAGACGGCTCTGTTACAATTCCAGAAGCACTTCGCCCATATTTAGGCGGACTTGATATTATTAAAAAAGGATAATATTAGTGCCTGTTTTATATGTTGCAGGGGTATCTATCAGTGAAAATGTGAAAGATATCCCTGAAAAAACATTAAAAATAATAAGCAGGTGCAGTGTAGCAGTTGGTGAAGAAAGAAAAGTATCTTTAAAGCTTTTAAATGCAGCTTCAAGCCATGCAGAGCTTTATTTGATAAATGAGCATACAGAAGACAATCAAAGGTATGAAGCATTAAATGCTGTTGCACAGGCAGAGTATTCTGTATTTTTTTCAGATGCAGGAACACCATGTATTTCTGACCCAGATTATAAGTTTATAAGTATGTGCAGAGATAAAGGGATTATAATAAAAAGCCTGCCAGGGCCAAGCTCCATAACTTCTGCAATAAGTGTATCAGGCATTAATGCTAAAACATTCTTTTTTGCAGGTTTTCCGCCAAGAGAACAGGAAAAGCGTAGAAAGTTTTTTGAGCATATTGAAAAAAGCAGTGCTACTAATGTATTTATGGAGCGTCCCTATGCTCTTTCTGCTACTCTGAAAGATATATCATTTTTTAAAAGAAAAGTAAGTATTTCATTAAACTTAGGCTGTGAAAATGAGGCTACATATTATGATTACCCTAATAAGCTTTTAGAAAAGCTTAATGGAGTGAAAGCACCGTTTGTTATAGTAGTCAGTGGAAAAAAATAATATAGATATTGTGTAGTATATAGTAGACTTTTACAATTTTCCCCTTGTCAAAACAATTTAAATATATTATGTTTATGGGTTAATAACGAAAGTTATCATTTTTGTTTTTATTTGTGGCACAATTTTTTAAAAAACTAAACTATTTTATTTTGTCTTTATCTGCCACGCCATTATTTTTTATATGAGGTTTTTTGTTATGGCGAAACGAGCTTATATTAAGCACATTACATCTTACTACCCAAATAACTTTGAGTTTAATAACCCAGAGAACCGTATTACAAGTAAAATAGGGGTATCAAGGCGTCCTATTGCACTTCCAAACGAATGTGCATCAGATCTAGCTGTAGAAGCAGCAAAAATTATGTTTGAAAAATATAATGTGAATAAGGAAGATATTGATGCTCTTATATTATGCACAGAAACACCAGACCATATTATGCCGTCTACATCATGTATTATTCACGGTAGACTTGGTTTAAAAACAAACTGTATGTGCCTTGATTACAACCATGGCTGCACAGGTTATATTTATGGTCTTTCTATATCTAAAGCATTAATAGAATCAGGACAGGCAAATAATGTTTTACTGCTTACTGCAGATACATTAAGCAAACTTATTCACCCAAAAGATATGAGAACTAAACCGCTTTTTGGTGATGCTGCTGCTGCTACATTACTTTCTTCTACATATTCAAGAATAGAATATCTTCGTGGGTTTCAGTTTGGTACAAATGGCGTAGATTTTATGAAAATCATCGTAAACTATGGTATGATGAGAATGAAATATGCCTCAAAAGAAGAAGCATTTAGAGAGATAGAAGACCAGTATGGTAATGTAAGAACAGATGCTACTGTATACATGGATGGTAAAGGAGTTGTGCAGTTTACTCAAACAGTAGTGCCGCCAATGCTTAAATCTATTTTAGAAAGCAATATGCTTTCTCTTGATGATATAGATAACTTTATTTTCCATCAGGCAAATAAATTTATGCTGCAGACTATCCAAAAAGCCTGCAAAATACCAGATGACGGCAGATATTTTAACGACTGTGAAGATACTGGTAACACTGCGTCTGCTACTATACCTATAGCTATTAATAAAATGCAGTCATTAAATATTCCTCTTGGCAGAAGGGTATTACTAATGGGTTTTGGGGTTGGTTTAAGCTGGGGCGGATGTATTGCAGATTTATCACTTATGAACCCGGAAGAAGAAATTTAAAATTTTTTTAAAAAAGTTATTGACAACTTAAATAAAATATGGTTTACTTTTCAGACATTGAGAGGGTAACCTTTTCAGATATTCCCCGATAGCTCAGTCGGTAGAGCAAGTGACTGTTAATCACTGGGTCGGCGGTTCGAGCCCGTCTCGGGGAGCTTTCTTTATACCTTATTGATAGTTTACTATTAATAAAGGGTTATTATTAGCTAGAAGCAAATTTATAATTGTTTCGCAAATCTTTATAACTTCCTAGCTTTTAGTTATCAGTTTTACCCCTAACTTTTAGGGGGTGCATTTGACACTACAATTTATCAATTATCTCTTTTGGTGGTTCTATATGGTAACCGCTGAAAGACGCCAAAAGCAAATCCGCTTTCACAATGTAGATTTATACAATTCTATACAAATACCAGTGCGTGATTATTTACTGGAATTGACGAAAGATTTAGAACTTGCTGTCCTGCTTAATCAAATGATATTCTCTAAAAAAGAATATATGACATTAAATGATATAAAAAAACTGTCATTAAATGAGAAAACAAAGCAGACAATCAGAGTTAAGCTGGAGCAGCTTATAGAACTGGGACTGATTAAAAAATATAAAAATAATAAGATTATATATAATCAAGATTTATATACAGGTATCTGACAGCATAATATCTGCCCCAGAAGATAATAAAATATTAGGCATAATAGAGGGGAAAGACTTAAATTATGAATTTCATTATTTAATGGCAATGATTATAAATAAATTTAGAACTTATGCATTAAGTGGCATAAATGAGATTACTATAATGGAAGAACAAAAAGCAAAAACCAGTTCAGCATTAGACTAAAATAATACTTTTTCAGACTGGAAAAATGACAAGCAGTCATATTTTGGAAATAACAGTGAACAAGAGCGTAGCGGTTCAGGCTTATCATACAGGCTTGGGCGTAGTGCTGGACCGGATTGGCTCTGTTCTAGGTGGTAAAAGGTATAGTGATGATTCTAGTTAAGATAAGGCATATAATACAAATAGACCGCCTGCTGATAAACCATTTGATATAAATGATAGCGATAATAACAGCAGTAATAATAAACCTAATGATACAAAAGAAAATAATACTAACAATAATACATAGATTAAAATTTTTATATATCTGCTTGGCTGCTTAATCGTTAAGCAGGTTGACATAAATATTTGAAAATACTTAAAAAGCATTGTGGATTATCTGGGGATAAGTATTTTTACTTGTAATTTTTTGCTTTTTGGTGTTTATTCTATACTGTGAGAGTGAGACTTGCCCTAAACGGTTAAATCACAATCACAGAACGCATATACTAGGCGGGGATTAGGCGAACTCCCACATCAAAATAAAATTTGATAGGGGGTTAATATGTTAGAATTAATAGCATTTTATTATGCAATAAAATTCCTATACATAAAACTTAAAAACCGCCTATATTAATTATATAGACGGTTCAAACATATTTTGAGTTTAGCCGTTTAGGGACTACCCGACTAGTCCCTGCGTGCTGCATATAATATACTTAAAAAATACCCTTTCTGCAAGCCCTTTTTTATTCCATCATATAAAATAATTATTCTTGTAAATTCTTTTTGTTTACTCTACAACTACAAAATATTTTAGCAGATGAAATTTTTACATACCTGTTTGGCTGCTTAATCGTTAAGCAGCTTAACATAAATATTTGAAAATACTCAAAAAGCATTGTGGATTATCTTGGGATAAGTATTTTTACTTGTAATTTTTTGCTTTTTGGTGTTTATTCTATCTAGGCTTTAAGCCTAGTAGCACAGTGCGGGCTGGTGGTTAGCTACCTTTCTTTTATCCATTCTGATTAACCGTTCGGAATAAATTAGGGGGTGGCTTATGATATATGAAAGTCATATCACATATTTAATATGTGTGCTTACATTAGCAGTCATATTTTTTTATATAAAAAAATAACCACCTATTCGCAGTAAGTGGTTATTTTAAAATAAACTTTTAAACTATCACACTAAGGGGCTGACCTACCCAGTCCCCTGTGCTACTCTTAATATAATCAATATGTTATATAAATTCAAGTCCTTTTTTACTTCACCATATAAAAAATATTCTTGGCAATTTATTTGCTTATCTAATAACTTTAAAAAATTTTAGTGGCTAAAATTTATATTATTTTTTTGGGGAGTATTAATTATGGATAGTTTAGAAGCATTACAGCAAATAAATATTTTATCATCTGCAATTTTATCAAATTTTAATTCTATTACACTAAAAAAGTATATAGAAGACTATTATATACCTTTTCAGAAAAATGCCAAAAAAGAAACAAATTACAGGCATATTTTAGGGCAGTTAAATATTATAGCAGGCTATGATTTTACAGATAAGGCAATAAATACAGTATCTGAAAATGATATTATAAACTTTTTTAATCTATTAAAAAATGATAGGGACATCAAGCAGGCTACAATAAACCGTTACAGGTCATTATTAAATCATATCTTTAACTGTGCTATTAAAGATAAAGTAATTAATTATAACCCAGTAAAATATATAAAACGCTTTAAAGAGAAAAGCAGGGACAGGGCTTTAAATAGTAATGAAATAAAAGCACTATTGCAGGCTTGCAGTGATTCCAGGAATCAAGAATTATATTATATTGTTCTGGTTGCATTATATACTGGTATGAGATACAGCAATATAGTAAATATGAAGAAATCAAATATTAAGGGTAATGTCTACCAGCTTGACGGTAGCGAAACAAAATCAGGCAAAGGGCAGCTTATATATTTACATCAAGATTTAATGAATGAATTAAATAATTATATGCAGGCTTTTAATAGAGATAATATATTTATTACAAAAAGGGTCAAACGGTCATTTAAAACAGCCTGTAATAAAGCAGGTATAGAAAATTTTAGATTTCACGATTTAAGACGAACTTTTGCAACTTTTTTACTGTATAATAATACGAATATTAAGACCATTCAAAATATGCTTGGTCATAGTTCAATTATGATGACAGAGTGATATTTAGCAAAGGTAAATTCTAAAAACGATTGCGAAAAAATGAATAAATAAAAAAGTGGTTGTTAA
>CAJUJZ010000081.1 GCA_910586745.1 uncultured Mucispirillum sp.
TTTCAAAATAATATCCAAAATTTTTTATTATGTATATAATTACTGTTCCATTTCTACCATCTTTATATATTTACCATTATTATATACTTTAATATTATGTTTATCAATGTCATATACTACTTCACTGAAATTATATTCATTGTTTTTATGATTTATAAGCATATAGTGTTCATTATAGATATATTCTACATTTTTAAATATTACTTTTAAATTTTCTTTACAGCCATGAACAGCTTTTGCATAAACTTTATTACCATTTACAGCAAAAACAAGTTTACCATCCTGAGTTATTGCAATGCTTTCTCCCTGCATTTTAAATTTTGAATTAATATCTTCATAAGTTAAGTCTATAAAATTGTTAGCAGATTTATATCCACCTGCTTTTTCAAAGAATATTTTTAATACTCCATGTTTACCAGTAAGAACTACTTTTTTTGTATTAGCTGCTGTAAGGTTTGCAAGCATACTTTCTGCCAGTGTTACATCAGCTTCCGCTTTTAATGATAATGGTGATAATATTACCAGTATCATCACAATACCTACTGTTAATCTGTTAATAAACATACTTTTCTACCTCCTAAAATTAATATTGTATAAATTATATATTACCTAGGTATTAATTTTACACCTTTTGCAATATTATCTAACATATTTCCAGAGCGAATATATCCCGGAGAAATATATTTTTCTATTTCTGGAAAATTAGGGTAATTTTCTTCTTCATGGGCAAATATTATTTTAGTTAATACGCCCTCATGATGTCTTGGGTTTACATATACGACATGCTCTCTGTATTCAGGTTCAGTATATGAATATTCTGTTTTATTAAAGATTTTATCTTTTACTCTATATACTTCTTCTGTACTTTCATAATCATCTGCATTAAAGCCTAAACTTACAGCAATCTGCTTAAATACATTTTCAGCATCTTTATCTATTTTTTTTCTGAAATAATCACCTAATATATGAGCTATTTCCAGATTACTTTTGCTGTTTACAGGGCTTTGAACTACCCTTTTAGTGCGTAAAAGCCTGCCATCAAGACTTACAGCTGTACCATTTGTTTCTAAAACTGACATAACAGGAAGAACAACATCTGCTTTATTTACTGTACCTGTTAAAAACATATCTGGTGTAGCATAAAATTCTGCATTTTCTATTAAGTGCATAAGTTTTTCATTTTTACCAGTTGATGGGTTTACAGCAAGAGCAAATACTGCTTTAGGGGAAGCTTTTACTGCCTCATCAATAGTTAACCCTCCAGCATATAAGCTGCACACATAGTTAAATTTATCATAAGTCAATATAAAAGCTCTTAATTTATCCTGACCAATATAATCTGCAAATGATAATATAGATTCCAGCTGGCTTTCACCACAGAAATATTCATTACCCACTATTATTGATATTTTAGCATTAGATGCAATCTGCTTTCTTAAAGCTGTATATATACTTTTATCTGATGATTTAATTTTTTCAAATTCCACTGCAAAATCTGCATAATCTGCAATAAGGCTTAAAAATGTTCTTTCTTCATAATCATATCTTTGCAGCCCTATTGTTATAACTTTTGCATTATTTTTACGGATTGCTTTAATAACGCTCCATTTTACACCAACATTTTCTCGTGCAAAATCTGCCCCTATGACAAATATTACATCAGAATTTTCTACTTCTTCTAATGTGCCTACACTTTCATAATGACCAAATTTTTCTTTATAAGCCCGTGCAAATCTGCCAAAATAAACTTCTGCCTCTGTTATAAACTTCATACCTGTTTTATCTGCTAATGCTTTATAACTGAAAAGTTCTTCATTTGAAAGCCAGCCGCCTGCTATGATAATACTGTTTTCTACTCCATATTTAGTTAAGCCGTGATATACTTTATCCATTGCATCATGCCAGTCTGTTTTTGTGAAAACACCATCTTTTTTTATCAGCGGTGATTTTATTCTTTTATCAATATCTAAAAACTTAAACCCATAACGACCTTTAGAGCAAATAGATGTACCACAGGAAAGCCTTGTTCTGTGTATCTGGTTTTGATGAACGCCATAATTAATTTTGCAGCCTACAGGGCAGAAAGAACAGGTTGTATTAAAATACTCTAACTCCCACACTTTTAAAGAATCAGTAAACGGTTTATCTTTAATAGCACCAACTGGGCAGCTGTCTACACACATACCACAGAAATCACAATTTAGCAGCTCCTGTGCTGGCTCAATATGAGCATTATTTCCTCTTGCAACCACATTTATTGCATTACATCCTGCTACATCTCTGCATACATTCACGCATCTCATACATAAAACACATGCATCTCTGTCATATAAAAGCATATTCCAGTCCTGCAGTGGATGATGTTCTTCTTCCTGCACATCAGTTACTTCACTTAACCCCATTTGACGAGCAAGCTCTCTTAACACACAGTCTTCTGCATTTTCGCATATCCCGCATTTTAATGGATGTTTTAAAAGTATAAATTCTAAAGCTTTTAATCTATGCCTTTTTACCTCTTCTGTATCAGTATACACAACCATACCGTCAGTTGCAAAAGCAGAACACGATGCAACAGGCTGCGGCACACCTTCTACTTCCACAAGGCATATTCTGCAGGCTCCAGTTTCAGCAATATCTCTAATATAACAAAGCACAGGGATATGGATATTATTGCGTTCTGCAACCATTAATATTGTTTCGCCCTCTTTAAACGGGTACTTTTTATCATTAATTGTAATATATCTATCCATTATTTCTCTCCTGTTGCAAACATACCTACACGCATACACCTAAGGCAGCGTCTTGCTTCAAGTGCTGCAGTATGCTCATCATAAGCCTGCTCTACTTCATGAAAATTTTTAATACGCTCCATAACTGGAAGTTTTTCTGTTTTATACCGTTTTATTAAAGGTCTTGGAGGCTCTGGTGCTTCCCCCCCATAGCTGAATATGTTATTATCATATAAATATTTTTCCATAACTTCTGAAGGCTCTAAATAAGGACTGCCACTCATCATATATCTATCCATCATTTGAGCAGCTCTTTTTCCATTACCTATTGCTCTTACTACTGTATTTTCTCCATCAATGCAATCACCTGCTGCAAAAACACCTTTTATAGATGTAGTAAAATACACTTTATCACATACGATTGTATTCCATTTAGTAATTTCTAAACCGTCTTCTGCTTGTATAAAACTCATATCAGGTTTCTGACCTATTGCAGGTATAAGGTAATCACATTCCAAAATAAAATTCTCTCCTTTTACAACTTCAGGGCTTCTTCTGCCTGTTGCATCAGGTGAACCAAGTCGCATTTTATTACATTCTATTCCTGTAAGCCTGCCATGCTCTCCTACAGCTCTGACAGGTGCAGCTAAAAACATAAATTTTACACCTTCATCTTCTGCATCTTTTATTTCATAATCTTCTGCAGGCATTTCATCCCGTGTACGCCTGTATAATACTGTAACATCATTATTAAAACGAATTGCAGTTCTGGCACAGTCTATAGCAGTATTTCCACCACCTACGACTATCACTTTGCTGTTTTCAACTGGTTTTTCATATTTTGATACAAGCTTTAAATAATCTATACCATTGTATATTCCTTCAACATGCTCAATATCTGCAATACGGGAATCTTGAGGGAACCATGCACCAATTGCTAAAAGTGCAGCATCATAAGATGTTGTAAGATATTCTAGTGTTATCTCATTACCTAATGTTTTATTATAATGAATATTTACCCCTAAACTTCTTATAACATTTGCTTCATACTGCAGATGCTCTCTAGGCTCTCTAAAATCTGGAATACCTGCGGCTGTCATTCCCCCTGGCTCCTGCATTTTATCAAATATTTCAACCTGATGTCCCATAAGTGCTAAATAATATGCAGCAGAAAGCCCTGCAGGACCTGCCCCGATTACTGCACAGGTTTTACCAGTAGGTGCTTTTTTCTCTGGAATATTTGGTATATGGTTTCTAAAATATTCATAATTCCATGCTGACTGTTTTAAATTCATAATATTTACTGGCTCATCCACTTCACCACGCCTGCAGACAGATTCACATGGATGTGGACATATTCTGCCGCAAAGACCAGGAAGCGGCATATGCTCCCTAATAATAGATAATGCAGGCAGAAACCTTTTTGTTCTAAGTTCATCAATAAACTCTGGTATCTGTATATGGGCAGGACATGCAGAAGTGCATGGTGCTGACATATGGAAATGATAAGCTAACTTTGGTACATCGTGATATTTATGTAATTTTTCTGGATATTCTTTTAAAAATGATTTGACTATACTGACAGATGCTGGAGCAAATGAACATTTGGAAGTAGCCTGAATACTGTCTGCTAAATCAAGGGCTTCCTGCATTTTAGTAAGCTCTGGGTCAAGCCTTAATTCTTCCATAATATCTGCTAAAAGAGTTGTGCCGTTTTTACCGGGTATACACCTGCCACAGCAGCCGTGCTCGCTTACATACCGCATAAACTGACACATAGCAGCAGCAATATCTATACCTTCATCATATACTAGAAAACCATGCCAGCTAATTACAAGCTTTACAGGCTTTCCGTTTACATCATCTTGAAAGATAAATGGCGATTCTGGTCTGTCCTGCTCCTGAACATTTCTAAAATCAAGACGCTCGCCTTTACGAAAGCCGTAAACTACTTTTGGCATACTCTACCTCTTTTATCATCTTATATACTTTATTATTTCATAATTTTATAAAAAATGCTAGATGTGTTTTAAGTTTATTATCCATATTTTTTATATACATTATATTATGGATGAATTATTAAATTACATATTTCTTTAATATACTGTCAGACTTAATATTTCATTAAAGTATTAGTTTTATACTAATATTTCCATATGTTTACAATATAATGTTCTGGTTTATATTTTTGCTCTACAATATAAATAATGTATAGTTAAATATCAGGGATAAAGTATCAACAGATTCAGTTTAAATAAAAGATATTTTCAGTATAATTCATAAGGAAAAGTTTATATACTGTTCTTTTTTTGTGTATTACATTCCATCTATTTTAAGCCACTTGCAAAAAAATTTGTAATATTTCAAACTAATACTTCTATATTCACAAGAATACAAGATAAAAACAAATTATATTTATTATATATAGATATATTATATTTTTCTTCCATAAAATTATTTTTCAAGATATAGTAATCATATGAAAAAGATTACATTAATATCATCTATAATTTTAATTTTTTCGTATATAAGCTTTGCTCAAACTGATATACCTGTTATAAGTATTAAACAGCTTGAAACTGACTGCAGTAATAATGATTACCTTGCATGCTATTTTGCGGGTCAGCTTTTTCAGGATACAGGACTTATGATTTCTGCTACTACCGCTTATAAAAAAGCATGCGATAATAGAATATATGAATCATGTGTAAGACTTGGAAGAATATATAAAAATGATTATAATAAAACAATGCATAAAGAAGCTGTT
Source organism: uncultured Mucispirillum sp. (assembly GCA_910586745.1). Taxonomy (GTDB): domain Bacteria; phylum Chrysiogenota; class Deferribacteres; order Deferribacterales; family Mucispirillaceae; genus Mucispirillum. The sequence goes on from CAJUJZ010000081.1 coordinate 5,497, forward strand.
AAGCTTTTTAATACTGCCTGTGATAACAGTATTGCTGCTGGCTGCTTTGAACTTGCTGCACTTTATTATCAAGGAAATATAATAAGTAAATCACTAACCAGAGCAAGAAAACTCTATGATAGAGCGTGCAGTATGCAGAATGCTCCATCATGCTTTAATATGGGTGTAATATACCAGCAGGGCTTAAAAGTAAAAAAAGATACTAAAAAAGCTCTGGAATATTATAAAAAATCATGCAGCTTGAAACTTGATAAAGGCTGTTTAGAATATGAAAACCTATTAAACAATTTAACAGACACTTTAAAGGATAAGTAATATGGATAATTTAATAATAAATATTGCTGAAAAAAGTGATATTAATGATATATTAGATATTTATGGCTATTATGTTCTAAATTCACCTGCTACTTTTGAAATAGAAATACCAGATATTAATGAGTTTTCATTAAGAGTAGAAAATATACAGAAAAAATATCCATACTTAACTGCTAAAATCAATGGAAAAATGGCAGGCTTTGCTTATGCTGCACCACTTAGAATAAGAAAGGCTTATGATTATTCATGCGAAACAACAATCTATCTGCACCATGAATATTTAAATAAATCAATAGGCACAAAACTTTATACTGCTCTTTTTGACTATATAAAACAGCAGAATATATTAAATATATATGCATGTATTACTTATGCAAATACTGAAAGCATACTTTTTCATAAAAAATTTGGCTTTAAAGAAGCAGCCCATTTTCATAACTGCGGTTATAAGCATAACACATGGCATGATATACTATGGCTTGAAAAAATTATAGGCAGCCATACTATACCGCCAGCACCATTTATTAACTTCAACAACTTAAAACTATAATTTTTTAGCGTTATTTGTATTAGTCATTTCGTCAATGTAATCTTTAAAGGCTTTCTTTACTTCTTCTTCTGATGAGCCTTTAACTGATACATTATTTCCTGCCTTAATACCTTTTACACTGCTTGTAAAATTGTTATCACTGGCAGAATATGATATACGGCCGTAATGTTCTTTGTAATAAATTAAATTATGCATAGTAAACTCCTTATAACTAACCTTATACTATACAATAATTTCTGCCCTGATTTCACTTTATAAATATACTGTAATAAACAGGGCAGAACATATGAATTAGCCAATAAATTTAATAAATTCTTTTACTCTCTCATCATTAAAATCAACTTCGTCAGGTTTATTCATTTCATAACTTTCATCTTTAATATAAAATGGATTTTCTGATACATCCATAGGTAAATCATCTTTTTCTTGTTTTTTTGCTTCATTATGAAGTGCCATAATGTATGCAAGCACCATATTTCTTTCTTTTACTGTTTCACCCTCTGCCATAAATGTAAGTTTTGGAGAAGTGTTGCTCATACCATACATTAAGAAGCCTGTTGACCAGTCCACTCTAATCTGTCCGTCAAACTCTACAATAGAAAAACCAGCCCTGCCCTCAAATGTTTTTCTCAGATTATCTAAAATAGATGCTGTTATTGCATCTTTTGCATCATTTGATACAGAAGTAGTGCGTATTTCTTTTGTAATAAAGCGTTTTGGCATTTTATCAAAAAATGGTTTTAATGTTTTTATATTCATTTCATCTAATACTTTTTCAAGCAGGAAGATATTTTCAACAGCATCATCTCTTGGTATGCCGTCCATTGTATCAGTTGCAAACATGTGCAGTGATGCTTCTATTTGTATATCCCTGTAGCCTGTTTTTGCAACAAACTCTTTTATTGATGAAAAACCAGCAAGTGATGCCATTCTTTTCATATTAGCAGTAATAGTTTCTTTCCATAAAGAGTGACCTTTTCTGTGGAATTCTGTTTTACCTTTAAGTTCTTTTTCAACATAGCTTTTTACACTTGATGTATAGCGAGGGTCTACATAAATTATACTTGCTATTTCTACTATTTCATCTATTTTTTCTTCTGCAACATGCAGTTCTTCTAATTTTTTCTTTAATGCAGGTACTGCTATCATAAGTTTATAACCTGCTAAAATAAATGCAAGATTATCACCTAAATAGTGACCTTCTCCATTTAATGTTAATGCATCTTTGCCTTCAGTGATAGAGCCTCTGTCTGCATCTAAATCAAAAGAATGAACTCTTAAACCCTTATCTAATGCTGCCTGTAGTCCTGGAACTCTTTCAAGCATTTCTTTTCTTGTAGGGTCTGCCAGTAAATCTCCAGCATTTACATTTATATCTTTACCTAATATTGTTACATTTTCGCCAAATATATCTTTAAATAATTCCACATACTGCACACCTGTGCCGCCAAACACATTTACTGCAACCATAGAATTATCTCTTTTAGAAAAATAGTCTTTATAAATATTTTTCATTTTTTCAAAATATACTTTTTTGCCTTCTGCTGCCTTATCTGTAATCGTACCAGATTTAGTGTTTCTTGAGCTGTAAGTACCATCAGCTACTACCTCATTCATCTGCCCTAATAGATATGTATGAATACCCTGAGTGCCTATGCCGAATTTTGCTCCATTTGTAGTTACTTCCACATGACTTCTTGTAATCTGACAGTGGCCATGAGCTGATAACTGTTCCTGATTTTGATATACCTGACCAGAAGAAGAAATACCAATATCATATACATTGACACCTTGAGATGATGCACCTTTTGCAAATGATTCTGCTAATATTTTAGATGTAGGGCCGTTATCATAACCAACTACAATAGTATCGCCTGCTTTTAAAGAAACAATGCCGTTTGGCGTATTAAAATCCATACCTGCTGTCAACATACCTGCTGTTTCCATAGCTTCTGGAGTCAATACTGCCTTTTCATTAAAAAAATCTCCAGGCTCACCAACATAAGCCCTTATATCATAAGATGTTTTTTTAAACAGCTTGTTATTATTTTCTTTAACTTTCTTTGGAAATTCAAATGACATAGATTACGCCCCCTTTAACATATATTTCATTATAATAAATTATAATAAAAAATACTTCAAGCATAATCACAAAAAAAATAAAAAAATCCCCCTTTTTTACATAAGCTAAAACAGTATTATAAAATAAGGGGTAGGTTTATTTAATTATTAATAATTAATGTCCACAGCTGCCATGATGAGAACAGTTATGAGCAACTCCGTGATGATTATCTCCATGATGGGAACATACTGAGCCGCTTGATTTAAGTTCGCCTTTTGCAAATAATAATGCTGCATCATCAGGACTGCCTGTAACACCTGTGATTACCTTTATACCTCTTGCATTACAGCCGTTTACTGCTCCTGCACCCATTCCGCCTGCAATAACTACTTTCGCACCTTTTGATGCTATAAAATCAGGCAGAATACCATGACCTTCACCTGGACTTTGAATATTTTCTGATGATACGATATTACCATCTTCTACTTCATAAAATGAAAAAGACGGACTATGTCCAAAATGGCCGCAAACCTGACCATTTTCTACTGCTATTGCTATTTTCATAAAGCACCTCATTTATTTTGCAATAATACTTTCTAAAATACCGTTTAAATTATTAATATCCACATCTTCCACTTTACCAGCATCTACAAGTGAAGCTATTTTTGGGTCTACTGGTATTTTTGCAGTAAGTGATACATTATGTTTTTCAGCTGTTTTTTCAATATTGCTTTCGCCAAATATTTTTATTTCTTTGCCACAGTCCGGGCATTTTAAAAAGCTCATATTTTCAACAAGTGCCAGCACTGGTATATCCATCATATCAGCCATATTCACTGCTTTTTCAACAATCATACCAACAAGTTCCTGTGGTGATGATACAATAATAATACCATCTACTGGGATAGACTGGAATACTGTTAATGGAACATCACCAGTTCCTGGTGGCATATCTATAAACATTATATCTACATCTTTCCAAATAACATCTGTCCAAAACTGTTTAACAACACCAGCTATAACTGGACCTCTCCATATTACAGGATCAGTTTCGTTTTCTGCAATTAAGTTAAGCGACATAATCTGTGTGCCTTTTTTAGAAATTGATGGCACCATACCCTGCGGGCTTACTCTTGCCCTTTCATTAATACCAAAAGATTTTGGAATAGATGGTCCTGTAATATCTGCATCTAAAATAGCAGCTTTTAAGCCTTTACGCTGAGCCATTACAGCCATTAATGATGTTACTAAACTTTTACCAACACCGCCTTTACCGCTGACTACCCCTATCACTTTTTTTACACTGCTGAATTCATTAAGCTTTTCAAATAAACTTTCCTCACTTCTATCTCCGCAGTCCTCTCCGCATCCGCTGCAGTTATGTGAACAACTATCGCTACCCATATCATAGCTCCTTATAATATTTTATATTTTATTTTTATTTAAAAAATATGCTGTTACAGCCGCAAAAGCTGCATGGCAGGTCTTTTCTATCACATATTGTGTAATCGCCGCCATTAATCTCTAAAGGCAGACCTAATACTAATGCATCTGCAATTTTTTTGCGTGCATTATTATAAACCTGCTGCACAGTTGTGCGGGCAACATTCATATATTTACTACATTCACTTTGCGAAAGACCTTCCCTGTCTATAAGCCTGATTGTTTCATACTCATCTACTGTCATAACTATTACTTCTCTGTTTCCGCCATCATCATAAGGTGACGGAGCAAACATATTTACAACAGGCATACAGCATACTTTACGGCACTTTTTAGGGCGTGACATAATCTATAACCTCATATTATGCTTATAAAATACTTTCGCTTTTAATTTATACTACTCTTTTTTTAGATAATTGCAACCATTATTTTTGACATATGCCATAAACTTTTTTAAGCACAATATATTATTTTGTTGCTTTCTTTATTAACTTTTTTATAAAAATATATGAATTTTAAAATTTATCTTACTTTTACATTAAAAATGCTT
>CAJUJZ010000082.1 GCA_910586745.1 uncultured Mucispirillum sp.
ACATGAAAGCACAATCACTGATACAGTAGCAGAACAAACAGAAACAGATAATAATATTGAAAAATACAAATATCAGCTAGATGACAAGCTTTTTTTAATAAGCAAAAATATTATGGAAGATGAAACAGAAATTGCAAAAGCACTTTCCTATAAAAGAATAGTTCGTTTTATAGGCTATATTAAAAAAGAGCTTGATAAATCATTAGAAATTATTGATGAATACCAGAAAAAAAGTGATAATGCAGAATATCAGAAACATATAGAATATGTTAAATGCACATACCTTGTAACAAAATCATCATATCTTTATATGGAATCTGTTATTAAAAGCGAACAAGAGCACCAGTATATAAAATATCTTGATAAATTCAAAGAAAAGCTTAGAAATGATACAGCAGCTATTTTTTTAAAAGATATGGAAAAATGCGAACAAATTAAAAATATCTACACAAAAAACAAATAATTATGATATAAAACACTTGCATAAAAAAAGTAAAATGAGTATACTTTAAATATAAAGTCAAAAATGGGAGGACAAATATGTCTATATCTAATTCTATAAAAACAGCTGATTTTAAAGCAGAAAAACATGTACCGGTTATCAAAGTTGTAAGCCGTGATGGTGATACAGCAGTTATTGAAGTATCTGTTGGTGCAGAAATTGCTCACCCTAACACCACTGAACATTTTATCGCTTATATTGACTTATACTATAAAGGCGAAGCAGCTATCCAGCATATTGGCAGAGCTGAATTTTTAGCTCATGGTGAATCTGCAAAAGGTGCAAACCAAGGAGCACTTCACACTGAGCCAGTTGCATTATTTAAATGCAAAATTACAGCTCCAGGCACACTCCATGCTGTAAGCTACTGTAATATCCACGGTTTATGGGAATCTGAATTAGCTTTATAATTGTAAATAAACTGCAAACTGGTGGGCTTTTTAAGCCTTTGGGGGTTGTTCTTATGAACGCCCCCTTTTTTTTATTTCAATAACAAATTGTTTTACTTGAATAAACTAATAAATCTTTCAGTATGAGTTTAGCATATTAATAGATGATATACACTTATTTATTAATATCTTTATGAACTTTCTATCAGCAGGATAGTTTAAAAAAATAAATACCTTATTTCGTCTGGTTTATTCTTTTTTAAAAATATATATATTTTAAAATGTATATAATAAAAATATGTTATATTCTAAAAGTATAAATTGTGTGATAAATAATATTACAATTACTTCTCACACTGCCTTACTGCCGTTTATTTTTTGGCGTTACCTTAAACATTCTTTTATACTCTCTTACAAACTGGCTTATACTTTCATACCCTACTTTAAAAGCTGCTTCAGAAACAGTTGCATTTTCATACTGAATAATGCGGCTTGCTTCTAAAAGCCTTAATGATTTTTGATACTGTATAGGACTTAATGTTGTTACCATCTTAAAATGTCTGTGAAAAGTAGAAGACGACATATTTACCAAATCTGCTAACTCATTTATACTAAAATATTTATTATAATTTTCCTTTAAGTAATTAACTATTTTTAATATTTTATAATTCTGGCTTGAAGTAATGGTAAAAGAAATAAGCTTTTCTCTTAACTCAGTTTTTAACAGGAAATAATATATTTCTTTAATCATAAGTGGTGATAATACTTTTATATCATTATTAGACTTGTTTAATAACTCAGCAAGCCTGATAAAGCTGTCCACAAGCTCACTGCCTGCTTCTATTCTACCAAGGCTTGAATATGAATGTGTCATAGCAGAAGTATCTACATCATCAAGAAAATATATAACTTCTGTCATAAGCTGCATATTAACTGACAACACCATAGCCACATAAGGTGTTTCTTTATCAGCTTTTAATACATAGCTGGAACATGGCATTGGAGCACCTTGAAATACTATCTGCCCTTGTTTATAATCTATTATCTCGCTGCTTGCAGCATATCTTTTTTCTCCCTGAACAGAAAATATTAATACAGGCTGCTGCAAACATACTTCTGACTGACCGGGATTATCACGCTTGACTATTAAAAGACCATCTATTTTAGTATCATAAGACTGAGACTCTGGCATTAAAGGAAGCAGAGCATTTAACAGTTTATATTTGTTTTCTTCAAAGTAGCTGTTCATTTATCCCCCTGTTTGTAATATAGTATATATTTTTATTATGAAAGTCTATTTTTTAATAAAATTATGCAAAAAAAACGATAGTATTGTATCTTTTTTATATATTAAAAATAAATTATCTTATAATATAAAATATATTTTCAGGAGGGTTATATGTCAGATATGTCACGAAGAAATATATTAAAAGCAGGTCTTATTGCTCCAGCATTATTATCAAGTATAAATGTTGATGATTTATATGCACAGGAAAATAAATCAACTGTATATATGACTAAAGATTTAAGCCCTGAAGGGCTTAAAAAAATATATTCATATATTAATAAAGAAATAACAGGAAAAGTGGCTGTAAAACTTCATACAGGTGAGCCACACGGTCCAAACATTATACCACCTGCATGGGTAAAAGAGTTTTTAACTGTTATAAAAAATCCAGCTATTGTAGAATGTAATGTGCTTTATCCAAGCCCAAGGCAGACTACAAAAGGTCATTTAGAAGCACTTAAAACTAACGGCTGGACATTTGCCCCTGTTGACATTATGGATGCAGATGGAGAAGTAAATCTGCCAGTAAAAGATGGAAAGCATTTTAAGAATATAACCTTTGGAAAAAATATTTTAAACTATGATTCAATGGTAGTGCTTACCCATTTTAAAGGTCATGCAATGGGCGGCTTTGGCGGCTCATTAAAAAACATTTCCATAGGCTGTGCTTCTGGCAAAACTGGTAAATCTCAGCTGCATGAAGGAATGTGGGGAGCAACTGGCGAAAAGTTTATGGAAAATATGGTTGAAGGCGGCAAAGCTGTAATAGACCATTTTGGAAAAAAAATAGTGTTTATAAATGTTATGAGAAATATGAGTATAGACTGCGACTGTGCAGGAACATCTGCTGCAAAACCAACAGTGCCAGATTACGGCATACTTGCTTCTACTGATATTTTAGCACTTGATAAAGCATGTGTAGATATTATTTATAATATGAAAAATAATGCAGGAAAAGACTTAATTGAAAGAATGGAATCCCGCCATGGCCTGCGTCAGCTAACTTACATGAAAGAAATGAAAATGGGAAATGATAATTATAAAATAGTAGAAATATAACAGCAGCTCTGTAATATTTACAACTCCATATACCTTATAAAAAGCGGAAGCATTGTAAAAATACTTCCGCTTAATTTTTAATGATTATCAAGTTTAATTTTATTATTTTATGGTGCAACAGCTGCTGCAGGCACACTGCCAAATAAATCTATTGCAAATGGAGCAACTAAAAATCCAAGTGCAACAGAAAGCACTATCATTAAAACACCTGTTACTAAAAATGAATGGTTAAATATATATTTACCAATTCTAGTTGAACCAGTATCGTCCATTTGAACTGCCCCTAACAATGTAGGATATGTAGGCAGTATAAATAATGCAGAAACTGCAGCAAAAGAAGCTACAATTATATATACATCACCATTATGTTCAGGAGTAATGCCAAGTGCTATAATAACAGCTGGAATAATTGCTTTTGCTGTTGCCGCCTGAGAATATAAAAGCATTGCTGCAAACATTAAAGCTACTGCCAGCATAAATGGATACTGTCCAACAACATTTTGTGCTATTTCAGTAATACCTTCTATATGCCCTCTTACAAAAGTATCACCAAGCCATGCAACACCTAAAACACATATTGCTGCTGTCATACCTGAGCGGAATGTGCTTGTATCTACTAATTTTGAAACATCAAGTTTACATGCAATTGTTATAATTGTAGCAATAGCAAGCATAAAGCTGATAATTGCATGGTCTCTTTTCATAATAACAGGGTCAATCCATTTTAAAGCATCACTTATTGCACTTGCATAAATAACAACTGCAATAACACCTAACAGGAAAATTAATACAGAAAGTTTTGCCCCTTTTGGAAGCTCTTTATCTTGAACTGAAGCATGTGTTTTTTTAATAAGACCGGCAGCAAGTCTTTCTTGATATACAGGGTCATCAGAAAGTTTTAGATGAGAAAACTTATTAACAATAAATGCTGCTATCATACATCCTAAATAAGTAGTAGGAATACATATAGATAATAAAAGCGGGTAGCTTACACCAAGTGGTTCAAGCACACCACTTAAAAATATAACAGCAGCACTTACAGGAGAAGCTGTTATAGCAATTTGAGAAGAAACAACTGCCAGTGCCAGTGGAGCTGAAGGTTTAATATTCTGCTCTTTTGCAACTTCAACAATAACTGGTATCATAGAAAAAGCAGTATGCCCTGTTCCTGCAAATAAAGTTAAAAGATATGTTACTGTTGGTGCAAGATAGTTTATCTGTTTAGGATTTTTCCTTAATGCTCTTTCAGCAATCTGAACAAGATAATCAAGCCCCCCTGCAACCTGCATAGCAGTAATTGCAGCAATAACTGACATAATAATTAAAATAACATCCCATGGAATGACACCTGGAGACATACCAAGACCAAGGGACAAAACAACAACACCCAAACCCCCAGCATAACCAATAGCTATTCCGCCCAAGCGAACACCCAAAAAGATTGCAGCTAACAGAACAACAAACTGCAAAACTAACATTAAAGTATCCATATAACACCTTTTTAATACATATTATTCTTTAAATTATAAAACATATTTATATTTTATAATTTATCTTTATATTACAGTATATAACAGATATTTGTCAATATATTTTTAATACATAAATCACATATTTTTCTATACATTTATATTTATAATTATACTGTGACATAAATTTTTTTTATTATATATAAACAAGGTTATAGATTAAATTTTAATGTAATATAAAAATATCATCATTTCACATTCAAATATTAACATATTTTACTATTATGTTAATATTTATACTCTAAAAAACCATTATTTATTTTTAATACCAATAGTTTACAAAAATTTAAGAAAATTAGCACTCACCACTTGACAGTGCTAATAATTTTTATATATTTAGTTTTATAAAGCATAAAGCTAGAAACACATTATATATAATAAGGAGAAAAATATGTTACCAGTAATTTTTAACAACCAGCTTTTTAGAGACTTACTTAATAATGACTTTACAAAAGATATGGAGAAAGTATTCCGCAGAAGTGAATGTGATTTAATGAGAACCGATATTAAAGAAAATGATAAAAACTTTGAAATCCACATTGATTTACCTGGATTTAAAAAAGAAGAAATCAATGCTGCGTTAAAAGACGGCTACTTAACTGTAAGTACAAATAAAAATGTAGAAAACAACTCTGATGACAGCAAATTTATTTTAAGAGAAAGATACAGCAGTAACTGTTCAAGAAGCTTTTATGTAGGCGATGCAGTATCAGAAAATGACATACATGCTGCTTTTGAAAACGGAATATTAACAATATCTATTCCTAAAAAAGAACCAGAAGAAGCACCTAAAAAAATGATTAACATTAAATAATATTTAATCATATTATGTATGACCTCCAACAAAAAAAGCCTTTTTTGATAAATCAAAAAGGCTTTTTTACAGACTGTCAAAGAAGTTATTAATTATTTTAAACTTATGATAAGAAATATTGTCTACATTAAAAATTTACCTGTTTAACTAAACTTGGAGCGTGTATCCAAGCTTAGTTACCCTTACAGCCTGATAAAATGCGCGAGTGTTTTTTACGAGGACTACCAAATTCCCGACCGAATAGGGAGGAAAAAGAATTTGCACAGGCTGTCGAGCATTATTAGGCTCATCAATTGACTGGCGAAAAAATTTATTTTTTTGACAATCTAAAAAAAGCCTTTTTGATAAATCAAAAAGGCTTTTTTATTTATATTAATTTCTGCTTATCTGCATATAAAGTTACCATCTTTATCTGCCATATTATGCTGCTCCAGCAAATACACAGTATAATAAAATAAACTTGAAAGTCTGTTATTCATATTATCATATACTCCAGAATAGTAAAACATTATCTCATCATAATATTTACCAAATACATTTTTTACAATATAGCTTTTTCCAAGTCCTTTATCATAATTTCCAGTATATTTTATGCCCTGCATAGAAAGCATATAATAAGACATAAATAAATCTCTGCCTAAAATCCTTAAATCGCCATTATCTGCAGCAATAGTCATTGGAAGAAACATTATACCAAGAGAATATGCTTTTTTAATTTCACTATCTTCTTTATAAGTAAAATTTTCCTTATTAGAGTGGTATACTTTATTACGATATAAAATAAAGTCATCAGCTATTTTATCAATCTGCTCTATGGCTTCCTTATCAGATAAGGATTTTGCTTTTTTCTTATAACAAGCTTTCATAGAGTAAAAAAGCCTGTCCATATAAGATATTTCATTACTTGCACATATTGCTTTTTCTATAGGAAATTCTGCTTTTCTGCAGTCAAAGGAAGGGTTATAGGCACTTTGAAATTTTACTGCTCTATAATCTTTTCCATAAGAAAAAATAGATACAACATCCCCCTTTTCATTTGCAATACTGTCATAAGAAGCTAAAAATGAAAAACATTCACTTTCTTTTATATCTTTTGTTTCTTTATCATTTAGAACCACTTGTTTTCCATTACCTGTTACAAAATAAGACATATCATCGCTTTTATAAAGAATACCTTCTAACTGCCCTTTATCATCTAAAACAACTTCTCCATTAAGAGAAAGCTTTGCACTGCTTTGTTTATATGAAACAAAAAGCTGATGATTAACACCATATTCCTGCCTGCTTGATTTTTCATAACTTGTTTTTAAAAGAAATCTGTCTGTAGAATAACACTTTGATACTGGCTCAGAAAATACTGTAAATGGAATAAAAAAACATATAAAAACAATTGAAATATATGCTTTAAACATAGCATGCTCCATTATTATATACTTCACTTAATATTAAAGTATGGAGTATGCAATGTCAAATATTAATTAACCAGTTTCATCTATTAAAGCAACAATAAACTATTTTTTGTCCAAATTAATCTTTTAAAATATTTTTTTTTATGCTATTCTTACAAAGATTTTAATATAAAAGGTTGCAAAATTATGAAAAATAAAATTTATGTACTAATATTTACTATTATTCTTGCTGTTACTGCAGGCTGTAATAAAAAAACAGCAGATGCAGATGAGAGTAACACTGTCTTTAAAGTAGGGATTGCAATTATTAACAACCACCCTGCTCTGCTTGAAATAGAAAAAGGTATAATTGATGAGCTGAAGGCTCAAAATATGAATGTTACTATAGACAGTCAGAATGCTAATAATGATGCAAATATTATTAACGCTGTTGCTTCTAAATTTGCAGCAGATAAAAAAGACTTATCTATAGGTATAGCAACACCTGCGGCAGTTGCTCTTGCAAACAGTATTACAGACAGACCTGTTCTTTTTGTAACAGTTAATGACCCAATAGGTGCAGGGCTTGTTGACAGCTTTGACAAAGGTAAAAATAATGTTACAGGGCTTTGTGATACTCTACCTATTAAGGAACATTTAAAAATATACCACTCTATATATCCATTTAAAAAACTTGGCTTTATATATAGTGGTGCAGAAAAAAATTCTATCACAATGCTTAAAACTACTCAGGAAGTATGTGACGAAATAGGTGTAGAACTTAGACCTATTACAATATACAACCCTGCAGAAGTGAATATGGCAGCTGAAAGCCTTGTTTCAAGGGTGGATGCTTTTTATGTTGTAACAGATAACACTCTTGTTTCCGGGCTAACTGCATTAATAACTGCTGCAGCAAGCCATAAGAAACCTATTTTCTCAGAAGATTATACATCATCAGTTAATGGCGGTATTTTATATGCCATTGGATTTGATTATTATAAAGCTGGAAGAAAAGCAGGCAAAATGGCTGTAGAGATTTTAAAAGGTAAGAAACCAGAAGAAATGCCTGTTACATTTATGGAATATCCAGATGAATCACTTATGATTGTGGATATGGACACTGCAAAGGCTTTAAATATTGAAATACCAAAAGAATATATTACAGAAAACACAAAAATAATAGAAAATAATAAAATTAAATAATAATATAGTGATTTGGAGAGAAAAATGAAAAAAATTATTATTATGTTTTCAGCAGTTTTAATGGCTGTCTCAATTGCTGGCTGTAAAAAAAATGAAAATACAGCTTTAGAAACACTTCCAACAGTAGGTATTGCTAAACTCCTTGCACACCCTGCATTAAATTCTGTTGAAAAAGGTATTCAGGATGAATTAGCTGCAAAAGGTGTAAAAGTAAACTATGACCTTCAAAATGCTAATGCAGACATGAATATTGCAACATCTATTGCAAACAAATTTAAATCAGATAGTGTAAATGTAACTGTTGGTATAGGCACACCGATGGCTATTGCACTTCTAAATACTCTACAAAATACACCTATAGTTTTTGCTGCAATAAGCGACCCTGTTGCTGCTCACCTTGTACCAAGTAAAGATAAAGGCGGCAAAAATATTACAGGTGTTTCTGATGCTGTAGATATTGAAAGCCAGATTAATGCTTTCCGATCTATTGTTCCATTTACAAGACTGGGTATGATTTACACTAGTTCAGAAGATAATTCTGTTGTAATGCATAAAGTGACAAAAGAAGTATGTGATAAACTTGGTATTAAATTAATAAGCCAGCCAATTACTAATATTAATGAAATCAAACAGGCTGCTGAAAGTTTAATAGGCAGAGTTGATGCTTTCTATGTAGTAACAGATAATAATGTTTGCTCATCATTAAACTCTATCACATCAACTGCATCTGCAAATAATCTGCCTGTATTTTCTGCAGACCCATCATCTTCTTTACAGTTTGGCGGTGTTTTGTATACAGCAGGAGCTGATTACTATGTTATAGGCAGACTTGCAGGTCAGCAGATAATAGATATTTTAAATGGCAAAAAAACAGAAGATATACCAACAAGATATATGAAAGGTGCAAAAGAAACTCAAACTATTATTGATAATGATGCTGTAAAAGCACTGGGAGTAACTATACCTCAAGACCTTATTTCTGAAAATACAATATTTTTAGAAAATGGAAAAGAAGTTACAAAATAGGATATTATTATGAAAAAACTATTATTTATTATACTTATTATATGCCTTGCAGCAAGTTTTACTGCATGCAAAAAAAATGAATCAAAAAAACCAGAACTGCCAACTATAGGTATTGCAAAATTAATATCACATAATTCATTAAATGATGCAGAAAAAGGTGTTCTTGATGAATTAAAAGCATTAAATATTGAAGCAAATATAGATTTACAGAATGCTAATGGTGATTTAAATATTTCTTCTGCAATTGCAAGCAAATTTAAAAGTGATAATGTTGATGTAGCAGTTGGTATTGCAACCCCTGTTACAGTTACTCTTGCAAACCAGCTTCCTAATATACCTATTGTTTTTACTGCAGTTACTGACCCTGTAAAAGCAGGTATTGCCTCATCTATGACTCAAGGTAATAAAAATATTACAGGTGTAATAGATGCTATACCTATAAAAGAGCAGCTTACTGAGTTTAAAAGAATATATAATTTTAAAAAACTTGGTATTATATATACCACATCTGAAGCAAACTCTGTAAGTATGGCAGAAACAACAAAACAAGTATGCGATGAACTTGGTGTTGAACTTATTATCCAGACTATTGCAACCCCTGCAGAAGTAAAACAGGCAGCAGAAAGCCTTGTTTCAAGAGTTGATGCTTTCTACTGTTTTACAGATAACTCTATTGCAACAGCAATGTCTGCATTAACTGATACTGCAAAACAAAATAAAATACCAGTTTTTGGCGGCGATATTACTCCAACTTTAAATGGTGGTGTTGTTTATGCTTTAGGTTTCAGCTACTATGAAATGGGCAGAATGACAGGTAAACTTGTTGCAGAAGTGCTTCAAGGCAAAAAAGCAGAAGAACTTCCAATACAGTCATTAAATGACCCTAAATTTTATAATAAATTGCTTGATTTAGATACTGCAAAATTATTAGGCATTACTTTCAGTGATGAATTAATAAACTCTGCTCAATATCTTATTAAAGATGGCAAGCTGATTACAAAATAATTCTTTTTAAATATGCCTGCTTAAATTGTGTAGATATTTTGGCAGGCTTTTTTATTTTATATTTTTATAAAAAAAAATTTTTACTTTATTATTAATAAATTATGCCCTTACTTTCTTTTTTTTAA
>CAJUJZ010000083.1 GCA_910586745.1 uncultured Mucispirillum sp.
TAGACTTCTTTGCTCTTCAAAATATTGATGCAATATCTCTTTGCGTAATTCATAATAATATTTAATTCTGCATGACATAAAAACACCCCATTTATTGGACAAATAAATGGGGTGCACCTCAAAAAAGCAGGCTTTATATATTTATTTAACTGTTTTTTTACCTTTCAGCATTTTAATATTATACACAAGTGAGCTTGCAATACCTATTGATGAATAAGTACCAATTATAATACCTGCTATCATAACAATTGCAAAACCTTTAATAACTTCACCGCCAAAAACTGCCAAGCTTATTACTGCAAGCAGTGTGGAAGTAGATGTTAATATTGTTCTTGAAAGTGTTTCATTAATACTGATATTCATACTTTCCATTAAAGTTTTATGCTCATCCATTCTTGCTCTTTCTCTGATTCTGTCAAAAATAACAATTTTATCGTTTAATGAATAACCAACTACTGTTAAAAGAGCAGCTAAAACTGTTAAATCAAAAGTAATATTTACAGCAATAATAACACCAAGTGTAAGTATAATGTCATGTATTAATGCTATAACAGAACTTGTCGCAGACATTAATTCAAACCTTATCGCAACATATATTAATATACCGATAACAGCATAAAGCACTGCTAAAAGAGCCTGTCTTTTTAAGTCTTTACCAACCTGTGGTCCAACCTGTTCAACACTGTCTATTACAGCTTTTCCACCTTCAGAGAATTTTGTTTCCAGAGAATTGCTAATAGTGTCAGAGATTTTTTTTAAATCTTCACCACCTGCTCCCTGATCAACTTTAATTCTGAATGAGCTGTCTGTGCCTAATGTTTGTATGCTTACACTTGCACCAATATCCTGACTTAATGTAGTTCTCATTTTATCAATATTAACTGCCCTTTCAAATGTTACCTGCACACTTGTACCACCAGAAAAATCTACACCATAGTTAAAGCCTTTACCAAAAATTAAAGCAAGCCCTATAATGCATAGTATAATAGAGACTGTAAAATATATTTTAGATTTACCAATAAAATCTATCTTTGTTCCTGTTTTAATTAATTCAAACATACTATGTCTCTCCCTATATACTTAAATGCTTTATAGTGCGTTTATACATAAATGACATAAATATAGTTCTTGTTACAAATATTGCAGTAAACATAGAAGCTATAAGACCAACACTTAATGTAATTGCAAAGCCTTTAATAGGACCTGTTCCAAACTGGAATAATACAACTGCTGCAATTAATGATGTTAAGTTAGAGTCAATAATTGCAGATAGTGCTTTTGAATATCCTATATCTATTGCATTAATAACAGTTCTGCCCTTTCTTAATTCTTCCCTTATCCGTTCAAATATAAGAACATTTGCATCAACTGCCATACCAAGAGTAAGCATAATACCTGCAATACCAGGAAGTGTTAATGTAGCTTTAAACTGAGCAAGAACAGCTAAAATGAATAAAAGATTTAATACAAGTGCAATATTTGCAGCCATTCCACTTAAACGGTAGTATATTCCGATGAAAAGCACAATTAATACAAAACCTATAATACTTGCTGTAACACCGCTTCTGATAGAGTCATCACCAAGAGATGCACCAACTGTTCTGTTTTCCGCAACAGTAACAGGGGCAGGAAGTGAGCCGGCTTTTAAAACAATAGCTAAGTTATTTGCTTCTTTAAAAGTAAAGTTACCAGAAATGCTTGCGTCACCGCCAGAAATAACAGTTTGTATTGTTGGTGCAGAATAAATTGTACCGTCAAGGACGATAGCAAGATTTCTCTGCAGGTTATTTTTAGTGATTTCTTCAAATATTTTAGCACCTGTTGGATCAAATTTAATAGCAACATAAGGTCTATTATCCTGTGGAGATACCATAACTTCTGCATCCATTAAGTAGCTTCCTGTTAATACTGGCTCTCTTCCAACTGCCATAGTAACATTTGAAGGCAGAGTTTCACCAGTAACTGGGTCAGTCATTTTATAAGGAAGAAGTTCCACATCAATAGGCTGAGCCTGCAGCCCTGCTTTAATTGCTTCTGCTGTAACATTTTCATCTACAAGGTGGAATGAAAGAACTGCTGTTTTACCAATTAAGTTAAGTGCTTCATCTGGGTCTTCTAAACCAGGAAGCTGGATAACTATTTTATTGCTGCCCTGTTTTTGTATTAAAGGTTCAGCAACTCCAAATTCGTCTATCCTGTTTCTTAATACTTCAATAGACTGGTCAACAGCATCCATTCTCCAGCGGTTTTCATCTGCATTTTTTATACCAAAAAGTATTGATTTATCATTATCATCTAAACCAACCTGTGTAAGATATGGATAGTTTTTTTCTATCATATCAACAACTTTTTGTCTGTCTGCTGCATCAGATAAACCAACTGCCACATTAAAAACATTTTGTTTTCTAACAAATGTATATTCTAACTGCTGGCTTTCTAAATCTTTGCGGATTTGTGCAGCAGCATTATCAATCTTGCCTTCAATGGCTTTATCAGTATCCACTTCTAAAACAATATGCATACCACCCTGCAGGTCAAGACCTAAATTTATTTTGTCAGATATTGGGTATATTGCATAAACTGCCCAGGCAAAGACAAGAACAATTAATACCCAGCGAGAAGTAAGCCCCATAACCTATTTATTCTCCTTAACAGCAGTATCTGTAACTGTATTATATGTTGCAGGGTCAAGTTTATCAGCAATAGCTGTTCTAAACATACGAACTTTTGTATTACCTAAATCAATTATCATAATATTACCATCAATAGAATGGATGGTTCCAATCATGCCTGCATTAGTTAAAACAGTATCTCCTGCTTTTAGTGCGTCAAGCATAGCAGCATGCTGTTTTTGTCTTTTTTGCTGTGGACGGATAAGTAAAAAATAAAAAATAACAACCATTAATATAATTGGCATAAAACTCATTAAGCCACCCATGGCTGTTTGTGGTGCAGCACCTGCTGCTGTTTGTGCATAAGCTGCAGTTTCAAAAAACATATTAATACCTCCAAGTATTATAAAATATTTAATTATTATTTTTCAGTCTATAAAGCATTTCCTGTTGAAATGATTTAAAGTTACTTTCTTTTATAGCATTTCTGCTGCTTTTTACAATAGAAAGATAAAAAGAAATATTATGTATGCTGTTGAGCCTGAGAGCAAGTATCTCACCCGCCTTATATAAATGCCTTAAATAACCGCGGGAAAAGTTGCGGCATGTATAGCAGCTGCAGTCTTCATCTACTTTATCATCGCTGAAAGCTAAATCTGCCCTTTTTATAGAAAATTTGCCATTACTTGTAAAAAGTGTGCCGTTTCTAGCATTTCTTGTAGGCATAACACAGTCAAACATATCAACACCTAAACCAATACATGTAAGTATATCTTCAGGTGTACCTACACCCATAAGGTAGCGTGGTTTATCCTGCGGCAGAAATGATGCAGTATATCCGCACACTTCATACATTTTAGATATTTCTTCACCTACACTTAAGCCGCCGATAGAGTATCCGTCAAAGCCAATAGAAGTAAGCTGCTCTGCAGAGCGTTTACGCATATCTTCATACACTCCACCCTGCACAATACCAAATAATGCCTGGTCATCTCTTTTTTTAGCAGCCTTACCACGAATAGCCCATCTGGCTGTTCTGTCTACTGAATTTTTAACATATTCATAAGTTGCAGGATATGGGATACATTCATCAAATGACATAATTATATCACTGCCAATAGCTTCCTGTATCTCAATAGATTTTTCAGGGTTTAAATATAATGATGAACCGTCAAGGTGTGATTTAAAGCTGACGCCGTCTTCTGTTATTTTATTAAGTTCTGCAAGAGAAAATACCTGAAAGCCGCCGCTGTCTGTTAATGTGGGCTTATTCCAGGAAGAAAATGATGCAAGACCGCCAAAATGCTTTAATACTTCTGTTCCAGGTCGCAGATATAAGTGATAAGTATTTCCTAAAATTATTTGAGCACCCGCATTATTTAAATCTTCAGGGGATAATGCTTTTACTGAGCCAACTGTACCAACAGGCATAAATATAGGTGTTTCTATTTCACCATGGGGAGTTTTAATTCTGCCTGCTCTGGCACTTGTCTCGCTGTCTTTATATTCTAAATCAAAAGAAAACATTACTAATATTTCACTCCAAATAGTCCATGAAATTATACTTATAAATAATTTTTATGAAAATATAAAGAGAAAATAATTATTTTTGCATAATTTTTTGAAAATACTGCATTTATATTTTATTCAAATCCTATATTTTTTCTGTTTATATCTACTATCCATTCTTCTCCGTTATTGGCTGGGAAATATTCTGCAAATTTATCTACAAAAGCATCATATCCATGCTGCATTTTATATTTTACTTCTTCTTTATAAAGTGGCAGCACTAAATATAATGATATAAGTTTATTATCTTTTGTTTTTATTACAGATATATCATCACCTAAAGAAATCACCATAGCAGCACTTAATTTTGTATTATGTGCAAAAGATTCATATTCCATTGTGTATCCTGGAGCAATCCATGTAAAAAACTCATAGTGATATCTTGCCATCATTCTTAAAAGCTGCATAGGCCAGTATGTTTCATGTTTTGGTATGGGAGATACCATATTATCTATATCCCAGTTTTTAGGAAGCAACATAAAAAGTTCTGCACGCTTAAATTCAGGGTATTCCTTTTCAACACCCTCTGGTAAAAGCATATCTTCACTGCTCATGCCTGATGTATAAATAACATAATAATCTTCATCATCTGATGGATACATAATATTTATATCTATCTGATATTTTGCACCGCTTGGGTCAATATGCAGGCCAGTTTTTCTGCTCGGGAAAACATAATTTAAATGGTCATCTATATCTTTTGAATATTTAAATGAAAGTGGAGTAAGTTTTCTTGTAGAAATATTTTGCGCTTTATTCTGGTTTTTACTTTTGCTGTTTTGCTTATTTCTTATATTTACTGGTTTTTTATACCTGCCAAATACCATTTATACACCTTAAAAATTCTGCCCCAATACTAGGGCAGAATATAAATTTTATAAAAATGCTGTAGCAATTAAACCTGTTGCAGTCATAATTACTGCATAAGGTGCTGCTAATTTCATCATTTCAAAATATGAAAGTCTTATTAACGGAGCAAGAGAAGATGTTAATAAGAATAAAAATGCAGCCTGTCCGTTAGGTGTTGCAACTGATGGAATATTTGTACCCATATTTATTGCTACTGCAATGTTATAATACTGCTGACGAGTAGCTTCATCAAGATTAGCAATAGCTGCAGCAATATCTGTTGCACTTCTTGCTCCAGCACCTAAAAAGTGAGTTTTTACTTCACTCATATATACTGTTGCAACAAACACATTATCACTGATAGCTGAAAGTACACCATTTGCTGCAAAAAATGCTACAAGCTGGTCATTACCCTGCATATTTAATACTATATCAATAATAGGTTTGAAAAGTTTTAAATCCTGAATAACACCAACTATTGCAAAAAATACAACAAGTAATGCTGTAAATGGCAGTGCTTCAGTAAAAGCATGACCAAAATGGTGTTCATCTGTAACGCCATTAAATGCAGTTAAAAGAATAATAACCATTAAGCCTATAAAGCCAACTTCTGCAATATGTAATGCAAGAGAGATAATTAAAATAATACCAACTGCAGCCTGTACAATATAACGCATTTTTGTATTTTTTGTCATTTTAGCAGCATTTTCTTCCACATCCGCTTCTAAAATTTTGCGAACATTTGATGGCAGTTTATAGCCATAGCCTAAAAAGTGAGTCAGCTCAACAAGCACTACTGTTAAAAGACCGGCAATAAAAACAGGTATAGAAACATGAGCACAGTGAATAAAAAATTCTACAAAGTTCCAGCCTGCAGCTGCTGCAATAATTAAGTTCTGCGGCTCACCAACCTGAGTCATAGCACCACCTAATGCAGTCCCTACTGCACCATGCATCATAAGGTTTCTTAAAAAGCCTCTGAACTGCTCTAAATCCTGTTTACTTTCTTCTGGTATGCTGCTGTCGTCTGAAAGGCTGCCCTGAGCACCTGACTGTGAAGAATATCTGTGATATATTCCATAAAAACCATAAGCTACTGCAATAATAACTGCTGTAACTGTTAAAGCGTCTAAAAAGGCAGAAAGAAATGCACCCAAAATAGAAAATATCAAAGAAAGTGCCAGTTTTGATTTTACTTTTACAAGCAGTCTTGAAAATACAAATAAAAGAAAATCTTTCATAAAGTAGATACCTGCTACCATAAACATTAATAAAAGAATAACAGATAAGTTTGCTTCAACTTCGTGTAAAAGAGTTGAAGGACTTGTCATACCTAAAATTAATGCTTCTATAGCCAAAAGACCGCCTGATGGCAGCGGATAACATTTTAATGCAAGAGCAAGAGTGTATATAAACTCTGCAATTAATACCCAGCCTGCAAGTGTTTTACTTACAAACAAAAAAAGTATTGGGTTAATAATTAAAAATGCCAGTATGGAAAGTTTATACCATGCTGGAGTATTACCCAAAAAGTTTTTTACAAATGATGCCCCATAGCCCATTTCTTTCATGTGTTTTCCTCCAAAAAATTATATTTTATTATACATTGAATCAAAACCAAAAAATAAACATTGTTAAGATAAATAACTCAATACTATAAAAGCGGAATACTTTTTTAACATCATCTGTCATATTTTCTAACTTAACAGCATATAACAACAGCATGATAAAAAATTGAAGTATAATAAATGGTGCTGAAATAAAAACATGCATAAACAGAACCATTATCGGATTAATTACCATAAAAACAATGAATGTAGTTTTTAACCATTGTGGATTAGTTTTAATATATTCAGAATTTGATACTGCAGTATCTTTATTATTAAATTCAGACATATTTCCCCTTCCAAAAAATATTATATATTAAAGACTGCTCTTGTTTTTTGTCTTAATACAGATGCTTCTATATTATGAACATTTAAGCATGCATCTGCATATTTTTCTAAAATATCATAGTTATTGTTATTTTCAGAAACATGCCCTAAAAAGCAGCGTTTTAAGCTGCATTTACTTAGTTCGCCTATAAGATAAAAAGCATCCTTATTGGAAAGGTGACCTTCTTTTGACAGTATCCTTCTTTTTAAATACTCTGGATACTTACGGTTCTTTTTCAGCAAATCATCTTCATAGTTTGATTCTACTATTAGTATATTGGTATCTTCTATAGCTTTAAATAATTCATCAGTAATTATACCAAAATCTGTGGCAATAGATACAACCTTACCACCAACTTCAAATTTAAAGCCAAAAGGATCTGCTGCATCATGCATAGTCTTAAACGGCATAACAGTAAAATCTGCAAACTCATAAGTAATATTAGCATCTATCGTGTATATTATTTCAGGGTTCACACCCTTTTCTGCTAATACTACTGCTGTTCCCTTTGATGTATATATCTTAGGGTTATAGCAGGATATTAATGGCAGAACACCTGAAATATGGTCGGTATGCTCATGTGTAATAAAAAGGCTTGCTCCATTTTCTTTGTCAGGCTTTCTATTATCCAGTCCTTTTCTAATAGATGTTAATGTTGCTCCTGCATCTACAAATATAAAATGTCCATTATTTTCTATACAATAGCAGTTACCTGAACTGCCTGATGCTATCACATTAAAATTCATTCCCATATATTATTGTAACTTGCTGTAAAACACAAGAATTTTCGGCATAAGATATAAAAATTTTTATAAGTTACTTTAAAATAACATATTTTTATCAAATCAAAAAATGTTATATCTTAATACAAGTTAGATTCTTCGCCTAAAAATCAGGCTCATAATATACAACTGGTGCAATACAGTATTAAATTACATTCGTAAAATGTTTATTATTGACCATATTAGTTCCTTATACAACATATCCATATTTTTGAGTAAATTTATTTCTAATATATGCTTTGTTTTATAAAAACATTGTAGAATTTTTGGTTTTTATTAAATTAATATGTTGTTATATATAACATATTTTAATATGCTGACATGATATGAAAGGTGAATTATGACAGAAGAATTACAGCGTATTAAAGAATACCACACTACACACAGTGCTTTTGCAAAAACAATGAATATAAAAATACTTGATTTAGATAAAGGCTATGCAAAAACTGTTATGGAGCTGAAATCACAGCATAAAAACAGTATGGGTATAACTCATGGCGGTGCAATATTTGCAATAGTTGATACTACATTAGGTGTAGCTGCAACTGCATACGGCACTT
Source organism: uncultured Mucispirillum sp. (assembly GCA_910586745.1). Classification (GTDB taxonomy): domain Bacteria; phylum Chrysiogenota; class Deferribacteres; order Deferribacterales; family Mucispirillaceae; genus Mucispirillum. Next base: position 8,308 of record CAJUJZ010000083.1, read on the forward strand.
TTGCAGTAACTGCAGCAGCAAATATTTCTTACATTAAGCCTGGAACAAAAGGTCCATTAATAGCAGAAGCAAGAGAACTTAGTAAAACAAGGAAACTTGGAACTTATGAAGTAAAAGTATATGATGGTGACCACAGCCTTATTGCTATTGCTCAAGCTACAATGTATAGAAAAGATAAACCATACCCACCAGCAAAAGAAGAAAAATAGTTCTTTTATTATTAATAAGATAAAAATTATTTTTAAAAAAAGTCAAAAAAAGTAGTTGACAAGAATAAATATATAGGATATAAAATACTTCCTTGATGACGCGGGGTAGAGCAGCTTGGTAGCTCGTCGGGCTCATAACCCGGAGGCCGTCGGTTCAAATCCGGCCCCCGCAACTTTTTTTATGGCGGTTTAGCTCAGGTGGTTAGAGCATGCGGCTCATATCCGCAGTGTCCGGGGTTCAATTCCCTGAACCGCCATTTTTCATTTTCATCTAATATTTATTTTTAATAATCCATATTTAAACAGCTGATATTTTGTATATACTTTTAAATACTACTTTATTTTATTATTATTCTTCATTTAAAATAGTATGTCTTATTATTAAGTTTTTCTAATTAAGAATACTTTGTTTTATGCTTTCATATTAAATATTTAATGAGAAATACTAATAAATATTATAAACAAAAAACAGCTTGTTATAGCATTATGTAAAATAAAGCATACTTTTTTAAAAAAATGTCCCTGATATATGCATACCATAGAATATAAGCAGCTGGATACTATATATACAGTATAAATTGCCAGAATATAATATATATTTTAATTATTCTTCATCAGCAAGTTCTACATCAATAAACTGAATCACAAGCTGGCATATATTGCCATCTTCATCTTCTGCCACATATACAGGATAATATCCTTCACCATAAGGGGAAGAAAAAATTACTGCATTATTCTTGTCATTTACATTATAATTTACCCAGTCGCCATCTGGATACTGATATTTTGGATTATCTTTTGCACTTTGTTCTAGTTCTATAGAATAAATATCTGTATAAGCATCAAAATCTTCATCAGCTTCTTCTCTTTTTGTAAGTTCTGCTGCTAATACATCATAACCATCTCTATCTATAAAACATGCAAGACCTGTATCTACTATTATCCCAAAAAAATCACCCTGATTTTCTATTTCTGATAAATCTTCATCACCATATAATGCTTCTCTGTATGTAACAGGTGCATTATCTGTAAATTTTATACGGACAAGTGCAATTTTACTGTCCATTTCTTCTTCCTCATCTACTACTATTGATGCAGTAACAGGGAACTCGCCTTTTGGAAAAATATCAAAAAACGGACTAACACCATTTTCTAAACATGCTGTTGGGTCGCATGCTGCAATTTCACCAGAAGTGATTTTTATATTTCCAAGCTCTAATGTATCTATTTTACATCCTGCTATCTCTTTATCTGTAAAGTATTTTTCAAGAGAATTTTCAGGACACATTATAGATTTCTTTTTATTATAAACATCAAGCCATTCTTTATTAACTTTCATATTTCTCTCCATTATTTGTTTTATTTATTATCTGATATTTTATATAGTTTGTCAAATATATAATTTAGAGCAGCATAGGTATACAGTTTAATAAAAAAGATTTCATTTTTCTGGTAAATTCTAAAAACGATTGCGAAAAAGTGAATAAATAAAAAAGTGGTTGTTA
>CAJUJZ010000084.1 GCA_910586745.1 uncultured Mucispirillum sp.
TCTTTACTTTCCATACCACACCCTAGCTGATAACTAGATTAATCTCTTCAAACATTCTGCTTGTTTTATATATTTTTGTGATAACAGGAATGCTTGTTTCTTCATTTTCATTTTCATACATTCGGCTGAATGTTTCTCCAGTTTCTAAAAAACCAAATGATGACTCATACTTTTTCTTTTTAGGGACTAAAAATATATATTCAAAAATATTTGCACCTATTTCTAGTGATATGGCTTTGTATGAATATATATCTTCTGTATATGTTTCCTTTAAATAATCTAAAAGCTCACTGTATATGCCTGTATCGCTTTCTTTTATCTTGCCAAGTGATATTTTATATGGATTATCATAATCAGACTCTCTAAACTGATATTCTTTACTTTCTGCACTTTGATTTTCAGCTGATGAATTATATATCTTAATATAATATGCTCCATTTATTATATCAGGGTATGATTTACTTAAACAGTAACGAACATGAAAAATATACTCATACTCTTCCTTTTCACTTTCACTGCTTTCCCCATTTCCGCCGTCTGCTGATGCTGAAGAATAAGCCAGCTTCCATTTATTAGGCTTTGGTATAATCTGTAAAGGAAAGCCTTTATCTGTCATTATAAGGCTTACATAGTCCTGCATTACTGCTTTTTCACCATTTAATTTTTTTGAACTTAATGCGGCAGGGGGAATATTGACAACCATTGTGCATGGAGCAGGCACACCTAATATACTGTTAGAACAGCCAGAAATTAAAGCATTCTGCATATCAGGCTCTAATATAATAGGCACACCATCACTTTGAAAAGGTTCGCCTTTAACTGATTTTAACTGCACCCTGCCACCATGGGGACACATAATAACATCATCTTCTAATACTGGATAAAGCAAAATTTGTGACATAGATTTTTATGATACACCACACCTTTATGTTATTAAATAATTATATATATTATATTTGTTGATTGTCAAGTAAAATACTTAAAAAAGATATTGTGAAAAATCTAAAAACGATTGCAGTAATGTAAGCATTCGTCCAGATTCTCATAAAAAATATCATCAGCCGATTTATAATTATATAATTTTCTAGGATAATATTACATTATTAAAATCTCTCTTACTTTTAAAGTAAATCTTTTTATAAATCAATGAGTTAAATAAAATAGAAATTTCTAGTTATAAGTAAAATGCATAATTCTCAAAAAAATATTACAAACGGCAAAATGCAGAATGAATGCAGAAAATTCGCAATTTCTTTTAAGTATCATACAGTTATAAGTTTACTATTATTTTCATTACTACTCCTTTCCCATAAACAGTATTGGTAAGCACATCAAATTATAGTTCGTTTAGATAGTTTATTATATACTATTTCTATAACCCTGCCATATCTAAAAATTCTACACCATTATCTACTGTTATACTTTTAAAGATTAGGCTGAATATATATTTATACTATTTTTGAATATAACTTAATAATAATTTATTATTTTTTATAGGCTGATTGGCTTTCAATAAACATTCTAATTGACAGCACTCTTATAAATTTAAGTGTTTATTTCTGCAAGTTTTTTTATGCAGTATCCATTGTGGTTATGGGTTTCTTAATTTTTTTTAGCTGAAAAATATTATTTTATTTAAAGAGATTTAACAGCCACTTTTTTATATCGTTTTAAGATTTTACTGTTTTTTCATTTTCTTTTATATATAGAGATGATAAAGTCAAATAATTTAAAAAAAGACATAAAAAAGCTCTGCATAAGCAGAGCTTGGAACGGGGACGACGAGACTCGAACTCGCGACCTCTGGCGTGACAGGCCAGCGTTCTAACCAACTGAACTACGCCCCCATACTAAAAAATGGACGGTACAGGGATCGAACCTGTGACCCTCGGCTTGTAAGGCCGATGCTCTCCCAGCTGAGCTAACCGTCCGTTTGGTAAAGCGACCCGTAGGGGATTTGAACCCCTGTTGTCGGCGTGAAAGGCCGATGTCCTAGGCCGAGCTAGACGAACGGGTCGTATAAAAAATAAATGGTGAGCCGTATTGGGATCGAACCAATGACCCATTGCTTAAAAGGCAATTGCTCTACCGTCTGAGCTAACGGCTCATCTACTCACCCAAGCAAGTTCGGCTACTCTCGGGTGGAAGTATTATATAACAGAGTAAAAAATAAAAGTCAACAACTTTTTTTAATTTTTTTTAAAAAAGTTTTAACAGGCAATTTTACCCTTATATATCAATCACTTTCTTTATTTACTATACATAATCTTTTTTACTTTTTCAAGTATTTTATTTAAAAAATTTTTTGCAGTTCAAAAAAATGGGAAGCTTTTTAGGTTCCCTAAAATTAATTTCAATTACTCTATTATCCCACAATCTTTGCATATGTTTCTATAAAAGTTATAAATATTTTTAGTACTATTATATTGAAATAATTTTTTTACCCTTCCTTGTTTTATAGTGATATCATTTGTATTTGCATTATGATATATCTCATATTGTGTATCAGATTGTGTCTCAATAGAAAACCTACATTTTCTATTATTTGCTGGATCATTTGGTTCATATTCACTGACCTCAATATTGTCACATTTATTTTTTTTAATATATTTATTTATAAAAATGTATAGACCATAAGTTAGTAAATTCCATCGTATACTACTCATTCTTGTCTTTGATAAAATCCAAACTGGCATGTCATTATCATCGAAATAAAACTTTTTATTTTGACTCTGCTTCATTATTGCACTATATTTAACAATTAAATATCTCCACCAATCTCCATTAAAATTTTTGAATTTATTATTATTGCTTATTACTTTTTTTAGACATTCACTAATATTGTCATTATTTTCCAACTGTTCTCTTACTTTATCAAGATACATTTTAAATGGATATTTTTTGTTTTCCTCATAATTAAACACATAGTTATACAATGGATTTTTATTTCTTATATCATCTTTATTTGTTCCTAAATTATAGTGAGAATTATACCATGTATAATCGTATATATACAATATAGAGCGTTGGATGAGATTTAAGTGTTGACTGAAAAAATCATGCTCAAAAATTTTACTTGCTACTTCATAATAGCTTTTAAATTCTTCTAATAAATATTCACTATTTTGTTTTGAATAATTGAGTAAAAACATTATTCTACCATTAAAGTAATTATGTTTATGAGCTTCGTTGATAGCAGCTTCCCACTCGTCACCATTTATTCTAGATGTTTGAATCAACTTGGCTTTTGTTATTTCTTCTTTTTTATTGTCTTCAAAATTACCTTGTTTATTTCTTTTATATTCTATCTTTGATAATTCTAAGATTATATCTTGAGAAAATATTTTCCAATCCTTAATTAACCCAAGTATATTATATAATAAATCAGATTCATACTCTAATCTCACATTATTATATATTCTAGTTATCACACCATAATAATCATTAAACTTCTCACAGTCAGTTGATTTATTATATTCCAAATAACTTAGCACTACAAATACATCTATTTCTTTTAGTTTATGTAAATCAATAAAATTAATTTCAGAAATAAAGCTAATTGCTCTATTCATCAATTCAATTCGTTCTACTGTAAATAAATGATCGTTAGGATATTGATGATTAATTTTAAGATATTGTGATTTATCTAAATTTTTTGTCACTTCATCTTTGAGATAAAAATTAATATTTTCTTTGCTAAATCCATCGTTATATTTAAAATATATAGTACAAATATTTATAAACTTCATTAAAGATATATCCGTATTATGTTTTGTATCCCAGAATTTATCAATCCAAAACGTATTTAAGCAGCTTGCATACTCATTTCTTATTGCTGAATCTTCCATAATCCATGCTTTAAAATTTTCATATGTAGAAAGTTGTTTACCTCTTCCATTAAGTTTTATATATAAAGATTCTCCGAGTTTGTATTGCTCCATATCAATTACATTAAATACAATATAATCTAGCCTTTCAAGCACCATATCTATATTATTAATATTATTGAATTTTTCATGAATAGCATTCAACATTTTAACCATTGATTTAACAGTAGGATCAAGAGTTGCTTCTCCCCTGTATATCACCCTATCAGCCAATACTAGCTCTGGTTGATTTTCATAATTAATTATTTCACCTACAAATAGCTGACATATACTTGCAGATATTCGGCGCGTTGTATAAGAAAAATTACGTAATATTTTTTGTATATAATTTTTCTCATCTACAGACATATTTATCTTCTTGCCATATAAATAAATATGTAATAACCATAGTGTTGTTATACGTTGCTGACCATCAATTGGAAAAAATATATTATTTTCTTGATAACCAAATATAAAGTCTAAATTTAGTGTTTTATTATAATTATTTGTCAAAAACTCATATAACTTAAATAAAAAACTATTTCGTACATTCTCTTCTCCAATCCTTCCCTGTACATAATCTCTTTGCAAAATAGGTATTTCTACTTTATATTTATTCAAAAATGATTTTAAATTATATTGTTCTGCTTTATTATTCATGATTTTCTCCTAAAAATTGATTTATGGCTTTATGCACCATTACAGTATATTCATTCCTCTTTGAATGTGACCATACATCATCCTGTATATGGTTATAAAATATATTTTGAGTATTTTTAGGAATAAATGCTTGAATAGCTATACCATTTTCTCTCAACCATTCTTTTTTATCTCTATAAGTTTTATTATTCAAACTTTTATTAGTTTTTAGATCCAATAATACAAGATTACCAAATCTATCCAATATACCTAAATCTTCAAATACTTTATTTATTGTATCACATAATTCTCTATCACTTTCTTCATTATTATTTTTTTTTCTCTTTAACTTTATATCACGTAATAATTTGTTTAATTCTTTTTTAAATTCACTTTTATCATTAATCTCTATTTGTATAAATTCTTCTATTTGATTAAAATATTTGTTTTTATCCTTTATTTCATTACAGTTAACTTTTCTTGCGTGAATATGCTCTATACTGTATTGATTTAATTTAAATCGATTATAGGGAAAACCATGTCCATCTCTTTCCTGTGCATAAAGTATATTATCATATAAAAGCAATAATTTCTCTATATCTTTTTTGTTTTCTATATATGTTAAATCATATATTTTTTTATTTACTTCTTTCATAGAGTTTTTTATTTCTCCATATAGAAAATTTATTACATCATTAGAACTATTATTTTGTTGAAATTTTTCTAATATTTTTTTTACACTACTTATTCCCATACTTATACAGTAACCTATTAAATGATACAAATCTTTTTGCAGGCTTTCTGTTTGTTCATAACTTCCCATATTTTCTAGATTACGTTTATAATTTTCAAGCAGGTTCCAATCATCATTTAATTTATTTTTTTTGACACGTTGTTCAAAATACTCTCTATAACTATCTTTACTATCTACAAATAATTTTAAATACATCTCTATTCTTAATATTGTATCTTTTATAATAAAAGTATTATCTGTTTCTTGCAGATTTTCTTTATCTATATTATTATACAAACAATATAATGCATCATTATTATTACGCAGATTAATTTCCATATCATACCATGTTTCTGCATTTCTATATAGTAATGAACTGTTAATATTGTTTAATTCTTTTGATAAAAACATTGCTTTTGTTAATTCTGTATCATTTAAAGGAATTTTACCAATATTTAATCTTTCAAAAACTTCTAACTCATCTTCTTCATCATCCACTTCATACCAAATAATTTTAATTCGTTTTTCTATATATTTTTTGAAAAGATTTTGGTCTTTATTACTAAAAAATTCTTCGATTGTCTTTAATGCTGTATACATACAATAAAAATCAATATTATCATTTGCTTGTTCTTTATTAAGTTCTAATAAATAATTAGCATTATTGATTCTAGTTTTGTATATAATCTCTTTACATAAACTTAATTTAAAATATCTAAATAAAATAAATAATGTTGTAATACGTTGCTGACCATCAATAATATTATACATATCATTTTCTTTTTTCACGACAATAGGTTGTAATGAATAGTATAGATCTTCATCAGTATTATTTAACTCTAAAAGATTAAAAAATTCTTCTAAATCTTCTAAAAGTTTATTTACTTCATCTTTCTGCCATCTATATCCTCTTTGATATTCAGGAACCATAAAAGAAATGTCTTTTAGTTCTTCTAAACGTTTTATATTATTCATACATCTCTCTCCTGCTTTGTAAAACAAAAATGGGGAAAGTTTAACTTTCCCCTACCATTGATCAATTATCCTTACTTAAATATTTCATTTAACACTATTGTCTGGCTTCTGTCTGTGCCGATAGATACCACACAGTATGGAATACCTAAATAGCTTGATATAAAATCAATATATTCTTTTGCTTCTTTTGGAAAGTCTTCTATTTTTTTAGTTTTTGTAAGGTCTGTCATCCAGCCTTTAAATTCCTTATATACTGGTTTGATTTTTTCAAGACTTTCTAAATCAGCAGGGAACTGCTCAACTATTTTACCGTCTATTTCATAAGCTGTACATACTTTTATTACAGGCATATTGTCAAGCACATCCATTTTAGTAAGTGCAATATAGTCAAGACCGTTTACCATAACAGCATATTTTGCAGCTACTAAATCAAGCCAGCCGCATCTTCTTGGCCTGCCTGTAACTGCACCAAACTCATGACCTGCTGCCCTTAATGCTTCACCATCTTCATCAAAAAGCTCTGTTGGAAATGGACCACTGCCAACTCTCGTTGTATATGCTTTCATAACACCAGCTATACATGATATTTTTCTTGGAGAAATACCAGTTCCTGTGCATGCTCCGCCTGCTGTTCCGTTTGATGATGTAACAAATGGATATGTTCCAAAATCTACATCAAGCATTGTGCCCTGTGCACCTTCAAGCATTATTTTTTTACCTTCATCTATTAATTTATTTATTAAATATGCCGTATCTGTAACATATTTTTTTAAGTCATTTGTATGGCGTTTACAGTATCCTTTTGCTTCATCTATATCAATAGGGTCTACACCATAAGCTTTAACAGCATATTTATTAAGCTCATCAATATTAGTCTGTATTTTTTCATCAAGCAGTTTTTCATTAAATAAATCACCTATACGAATACCATTTCGTGCTGTTTTATCCATATATGCAGGGCCTATGCCTCTGCCTGTTGTTCCTATTTTATTAGCACCTTTTAATTCTTCTTTGTGTTTATCAAAAAAGATATGGTATGGCATAATCACATGAGCTCTGTCACTAATATAAAACCTGCCGTCAAATTTTACACCTTTTTCTTTAAGCTCATTAATTTCTTTAAATAAGGCATCAAGCTCAATTACTGTGCCATTACCTATTATATTAATTGTTTTTTCATGGATAATGCCGGAAGGGATAAGTCTCAGAATGTATTTAACACCATCTACCCATACAGTATGACCTGCATTGTGGCCGCCCTGATATCTGACAACAACATCTGCCTGCTCTGAATACATATCTACTATTTTTCCTTTTCCTTCATCGCCCCACTGGGCACCAAGCACTGCTGAACAGCTCATTATTTCCCCCATTAAATTATATTTTTAAAAGTATAATTTTTTATAAAGTTTTCTTTCTGGTTTTCTTCTGCTGCAAATATAACACTTTTGCCTTCTTTGCGAAGAAATATAGCTTTTTTAAAGTTATCTTTACCGATAACTAGATAATCATATTCCTGTGCCGCTCTTTCACATATAGGAAAATGAAGAATATTATCAATATTTAATGCAGCACCGCATGCAGTTAAATCTTTACCGAATTTTGACATTAATGTGTCATATCTTCCACCGCTGCCTAATATGCTGCCATAACTTTCATGCAGTATTTCAAAATGAACACCTGTATAGTAATCAAGCCCTTTTGATTCTGCAGCATCAAAAATTAAGATTTTTTCATCTATTCCACAGCTTATAAGCTGATTAAAAAGATTTTTAATAAACTCTATTCTTTCAGAAAGCTCTTTATCAAAGGATGAAAGCTTTACAAGAGTTTCTATATTATCCTTACCGCCAAAAGCAAGCGGAAGTTTAACTATTAAATCTTTCAAATTATTATCTGCATTTATTTCTGATACTATTTTTTTTAAATCATGTGTTCTTCTGTCAGATACTGCTTCAAGTATTTTATCGCCTTTTTTACCTGCAAGAGTTTTTATTCTGTTTAAAAACAAAGTATCTCCAAAAGTAAAACAGAAACCTTTAAGTCCCATTTTATCTAGTGCAGCATTTGCAGTTAAGACTATCTCTATATCACCAAAAATACTGCTTTCGCCAAAAATTTCCCAGCCTGTTTGATTTTCTTCGCCTTTTATACCCCTGTCCTTTTCTACAGAACGGAAAACTGTTCCTTTATAACATACCCTGAATGGCAGCGGCAGATTTTCCATTCCTGACACTATGCGGCATACCTGCGGAGTAAAGTCTGGACGAAGAACTAATGTTTTTCCAGTATGCCTGTCTATAAAACGGATAATACTTTCATCAGAGAAATTAAATACTGTGTCCTGCAGTAAGTCATAATATTCATAAATAGGTAGATGAAGTTCAGTATAGCCATACTGGCTGAGAGTGCCTTTTATAATATTTAAAGCACTCTCTATTCTGCCGCTTCTCTCTATATTCTGCTCTTTTGAAATATGTGTCATATTGATGGCATTTCTCCCATTAATACAGCCTGTGCAGCAGCCACACCTTTGCCCAGCTCAACATCTGCACCAAACTTCTTAAGCCCCATTTCTATTGCACTGATTGCAGTAATTGTATCAAATGCATCATGGTAGCCAAGATGAGAAATACGGAGAATTTTACCAGCTAAATGGTCCTGACCACCTGCAAGAGAAACACCGCATTTATCTCTTAAATATTTAACAAATGCTTTGCCGTCTATATTTTCAGGCAAAAAACAGCCTGTTGCAGCATTTGATGGATAATCTTCTGCTAATAGTTTTAATCCTAATGCTTTAACCGCTGCTCTTGCAGCTTCTGCATTAATTGCATGGCGGGCAAAGACATTATCTATACCTTCTTTTTCCATCATAGAAATAACTGTTTTCAAACCAACTATTAAGCTGACACCTGCAGTCCATGCGGTAGTATTTTTTAACTGGTTTTTAAGCTCAGTTTTTAAATTAAAATAAAATTTAGGAAGTGTAGATTTTTCCACCATATTCCATGCTTTTTGGCTCAATGTAATAAAAGCAAGACCTGGAGGCAGCATAAATGCTTTCTGGCTTCCTGTAATTAAAATATCTATACCCCATTCATCAAAACGAGTATCGTGAACACCTGCACTTGTAATACCATCTACTATAAGTAATGTTTCAGGCATATTTTTTGTAACTGCAGCAAGTTCTTTAATAGGATGATATACTGTTGTAGATGTTTCACTGCCCTGTACAAATACTGCTTTAGTATCTGTGTTTTTATCAAGGAATGTTTTCACATCTGCAGGGTTTACAGAACTGCCCCACTCAAGAGTAATGCTTTCTGCATTTATACCATAAGACTGGCATATTTTTATCCATCGTTCGCCAAATTTACCACCGTTTATAACTAATACTTTATCACCTTGACTTAAAGTATTAACAACAGCAGCCTCCATTGCACCTGTGCCACTGCTTGCAAGAATTAAAGGTTCCTGCTCAGTTTTAAAAACTTTTTTCAAACCGTTTCTTGCTTCTTTAAATATTTCTTCAAATTCTGGTGTTCTGTGATGTATCATTGGGCGTGCCATATCTAAAAGCACTTGTTCTGGAACAGCTGTAGGCCCTGGAGTTATAAGATATTTTTTCAGCATTTCATACCTCTTATATATTCTTTCAAATGCTGATTATATACTATATCATTTTTTTTTACTATAACAAATTTTCTTTTTTATCATTTTAATTCTTAACTAACAGGACATATGTTACAGATTAGATAACAAATACCTTTTGTTA
>CAJUJZ010000085.1 GCA_910586745.1 uncultured Mucispirillum sp.
GATATGTAAGAGCTTGTTTCATATTTTCTGTTTTTAATGTTTTGCAGCTTTCTTTTATATAGTTATCAAACTGCTGTATTCTGCTGTTAATATTATTAAGCTTTTCATTCACTGTTTCTGTTTTATTATCAACCAGCAGGCTTTTTATTTCATCTATTTCTGTATATACTACTTTTTTTACAGTTACTATTTTCTTATCTATTTCTTTACTGTATATACCGTAATCATCAAACAAATCTTTTTTATTATCAGCATAAACAATACTGTAAGACATCATTATAAAAATAAAAATATATAAATACTTTTTCATATTTACCTGCCTGCAAAAACCTATTCCTGCATAGAGCCTGCAAGAGCCAGCACAAGCATAGTAGTTTTAATAAACTGTTTACCTACAGTCTGCTCTTTATCATCATACTTATTTAAAATCATTCTGTATTCTTCTTTACTTAACTGGTTATAAAGACAGTCCATAATTTCTTCGCCCAGCTTTTCATCTATTTTTTCATATTTTGTAACGATACCTTTATACTCCTGAAAGGTAAGGGCTTCATTTTCTATAAACCTTTTAATAATTTCATATCCTTTTGCAATTTTAAAGCGGTTTTGTTTATCTAAAAGGTTAATAAATACTCGCATTTTATAAGTTTTAAATCCAGAAAAGTTTGCTTTTAAGATAGTTAAGTTATGTTCCAGATTTTTTAAGGTATTACGCATTCTAAAAACATCATTTCTATTAAGCTGATATTTTGTAATATCAAGCATGTGAACAACCTTATCTATCTGGTCAGTAATATCTTCAAATCGTGCTTCAAGTCCTGAGCTTAATAGGTCTAAATCATCAGCAAAGTTTTTTATTTCACCAGTTGCATTTTTAGCACCAGCTTCTGCTATCAGTTTAGATAAATTAAATTCCTGTTCGTTCATTTTTATCACATATTTTTATATTTTTCTAATGAGCGCTGCAGTCTTTTTGCTTCTTTTTCATATTTAGAAACTACACTTTTGTAATCTTTTTCTGAAATAGCCCCATTATTTTCATATATTTCAAGTAATTCAGCAGCAACAGTAATTGTTAAAAGCTGGATAGATGCAGTATCCTGCAGAACTGTTTGTAAAGATGGATTACTGATTTCTTTCAGAGACTGAGCTCTAATATCATTAATAGTCTGCATACCTGTAGATAAAGTTTCTTTCATAGTTGGAATCTGTTTATATATATAAAGCCTTGTATTTGGTTTAAGAGTGTCTGTAATATTTTTTACTTTACCGCCAGTTTCTAAAATAGTACGCATTGATTCTTGAAAAAATTCTTTTTCTGAAGCTGTAGCATAAGAAAAAGTGAAAATCATAATCACTGCTAATAATAATTTTTTTCTCATAAGTAATGCTCTCATATAATAATTAATAGTTATCTTAACAGCAGCACAAAAATTTTACAATAAAAATATGTTTAAAAATCACTGTTTCTTGATATTTTCTAAATATTCTGCCCACTCAATAGGAAGTTTATATTTTTTAGCATTGTTACATTCTTTGCAGGCAGGAACAATGTTATTTTTAGTTGATTTGCCGCCTCTTATTAATGGCACAATATGGTCCATTGTTAATTCTTCCGACTTAAAAGTTTTACCGCAGTAGTAACATTCTCCGTGTGATATTTTTTCATACCACCAGTTAGTTTTTCTTAACTCTCTAGCTTTTGCTCGTTCTTTTGCTATTTCTTTTTCAGTTGTACAAGGTATAAAAAAATCCTGCATAAATATTCCACCGTTTTAATTTTGTAAAAATTTTTCTTTTTTTTACTTAATCTTGTTGACCTTATTCCAATAATGTATTATGCTGTTATTTATAATTAAATTAGGACTGTTTGTAAATAGAAATTCAGTCACTAAATTGGAGGAAGACAATATGAGCAGCTACAATGCTTCAACAGACTACTTAAAATCTTATGGGATTAATAATCCAAAAGCAATCTATTTAAATATGCCGACAGAAGCTCTTTATGAAGAAGCTATTAAACGCGGTGAAGGTCATGTGGTAAAAGGCGGTGCAATGGTTTTTGAAACTGGTGCACATACAGGGCGTTCTGCTCAAGATAAATATGTTGTTAGAGAAGCTACTTCTGAAAAAGATGTAAACTGGGACTCATCAGCAGCTAAAGAAGCCAGCGAAGCTCAGTTCAACACTCTTTATAATGATATGATGGCTTTCTGTGATGGCAAAGAACTATTTGTCCAAGAATTATATGCTGGTGCAGATGAATCATGCCGTTTAAAAGTTCGTGTTATTGGCGAATTTGCATGGCATAATATGTTTGCACGCAATATGTTTATATGCGAAAAAGATTTATCTAAATTACAAGGTTTTCAAGCTGATTTTACAGTTATCTATCTTCCTAATTTCCAAGCAGATACAGCAAAACACGGCACTCGTTCAAGCACAGTTATTATGTTAAACTTTGCTAAAAAAGTAGTTTTAATAGGCGGCACTCAATATGCTGGTGAACTTAAAAAATCAGTATTTACTGTTATGAACTACTATCTTCCAAAACAAGGAATTATGAGTATGCACTGCTCTGCAAATATTGGTGAAAAAGGTGATACTGCTATTTTCTTTGGTTTATCAGGCACTGGTAAAACTACACTTTCATCTGACCCTAAACGCGTTCTTATTGGTGATGATGAACACGGCTGGAATGACAAAGGTGTATTCAATATAGAAGGCGGATGTTATGCGAAAGTTATTAAACTTTCTAAAGAAATGGAGCCAGATATTTACAGAACTACTCATTCTTACGGCACAATATTAGAAAATGTTGTTTATGACACAATAACTAGAGAAATTGATTTAGACAGTGATAAATTAACTGAAAATACTCGTTCTTCTTATCCACTTTCTCAAATGCCAAGAATTTCTCCAGATAATAAAGGCGGTCAGCCAAAAAATATTATTTTCTTAACTTATGATGCATTTGGTGTTCTTCCACCTGTTGCAAAACTTAACTTAAACCAAGCTATGTATCACTTTGTTTCTGGTTACACTGCAAAAGTTGCAGGCACAGAAAAAGGTGTTAAAGAGCCAACAGCTACTTTCTCTACATGCTTTGGCGAGCCTTTTATGGTATTCCACCCATTCTTCTATGCTAAAATTTTAGCTGAAAAAATGAAAGCTAATGGTGTTAATGCTTATCTTGTTAACACTGGTCTTTTTGGTGGTAAATATGGTGTTGGTCAGCGTTTCTCTATTAAAGATACAAGGGCTATTGTTAATGCTATATTAGATGGCGAAGTTGATAAAGGTGGTTTCCATAATTGTCCAGTATTTGGATTTGGTATTCCTAATGCAATTCCGGGTGTTAATCCAGAAATATTAGACCCATCTAAAGGCTGGAAAGACCAAGCAGAATATAATGCAGCTCTTAAAGAGTTAGCATCTAAATTTATTGAAAACTTCAAAAAATATCCTGAAAATGATATGACAAGTGAAGTATTAAAAGGTGCTCCAAAAGCATAAGTATAAAATTACATAATTTTATATACATAAAAGGCGTGCAGAAATGCACGCCTTATTTACTTTTTAAAAGATTAATGCTTAATGCACACAACCCAGCTGAAAGCATTATTACAGCATTTTTGATATCTATACTATCCATTATCATTAATACTAATACAGATATTCCCATTGCAAGTGCAACAGCATTAAATATAAGGGTTATTATATTTTTTCTTTTATATTTAAACTGCTGCTTTTTGCACTTAATAATTCATTTACATTTATGTCAAAAAAATCAGCAAGTTTTTTTATTGTTTCTATATTAGGGCATGAAATATCTCTCTCCCATTTTGAAACAGCTTTATCTGTAACACACATTTTTTCTGCTAAATCAGCTTGTGTCATATTGTTTTGTTTCCGTAATTCTGCTAAAATACTTCCTAAACTTTTTTTCATATTTTAATCTCCATTAATATTTTAATTATGATATATTATATCTTAATTATAATAATAAATTAACCGATTTACAGTAGAATTATATAAACTTATAGTTTAGTGTTATTTATGTGATAAATATTTGAATTATAATGTGAACACTGCATATCAATACTGATATTAATTTATAGTCAAATATTTAAGAAAATAGATGTTTAAGTATATTATATAATAATACAATATGGATAATTTAGATTTTTCGCCTTTAAAATCAGGCTTAAAATGATTTAATAAATTTATATTAAAAAATACTGTCCAGCTGCGGACTTTTAATTCCATCGCTACTGGCTTGTAAAGTTCTTATGTTGTAAAAACATTTTTTTTCCCATATTAATAGTCGTTTTCTATACTCGGAGCGTAGCGTAGTAAAAGATGCTCCCTCTGTATTTTCTAAATAATGCTCTGCTGGAACAAGTTAGGCTGTCGCTCACTAAAGACGGGTCGTCCTAAGCCTGCTTTCGTGTCATACTAAGCTTTTAAGCGAAGTATCTAAAAACAGATAGTGTTTTAAAAAGTTCAAAATATTAATAGTAAGAAATAAGTATAATCTTATTAATACAAATACTGCAATACTATTAAGACACTATCAAATATTTATACGGCAGTATCTTTTCCTTGCATTTTCTGTAAATTATGCTACACATTTATATAAAAATGTAATAAAATAATAATCGCTGTTTAAAGATATATGATTATGTAATGATAAATGGAGAAATATATATGAAAAAGGTGACTGGAAGCCAGATAAGAGCTGCATTTTTAAAATATTTTGCTGATAACGGTCATACTGTAGTTTCATCATCAAGCCTTGTGCCTCATGATGACCCTACACTGCTTTTTGCAAATGCAGGTATGAACCAGTTTAAAGATATTTTTCTTGGCAAAGAAATAAGAAGCTATAAAAGAGCTGCATCATGCCAGAAAGTAGTGCGTGCAGGGGGTAAACATAACGACTTAGAAAATGTAGGCAGAACAGCACGGCATCATACATTTTTTGAAATGCTTGGCAACTTTTCTTTTGGTGATTATTTTAAAAGAAATGCAATTAATTTTGCATGGACATTTTTAACAAAAGAGCTAGAACTGCCTGTAGAAAAATTATTTGTAACAGTATATCAGGATGATGATGAAGCATTTAATTTATGGCAGGAAGTTGCAGGAATTTCACCTGATAAAATATACAGAAAAGGTGCAAAAGATAATTTCTGGCAAATGGGAGATACAGGTCCGTGCGGTCCTTGTTCTGAAATATTTATTGACCAGGGCGAAGGTGTTGGCTGCGGCAGACAAGACTGTAACCCAGACTGCGATTGTGACAGACATTTAGAGCTTTGGAATTTAGTATTTATGCAGTTTAACAGAGATGAAGAAGGAAATCTTTCTCCACTTCCAAAACCATCTATAGATACTGGTATGGGGTTAGAAAGAATTGCTGCTATTATGCAGAGTAAGCAAAGCAACTATGAAACTGACTTAATCAGACCTATTATAGACTATACTGCACGCCTTGCTGGAGTAGAATATGGCAAAGACGAACAGACAGATATATCTTTAAGAGTTATTGCAGACCATTCAAGAAGTACAACATTCTTAATTGGTGATGGTGTTCTTCCATCTAATGAAAAAAGAGGCTATACCCTTAGAAAAATTATGAGAAGGGCAATGCGTTATGGTAGAATGCTTGGTATAGAACATGAATTTTTCTATGATGTATGCGGTTTTGTAGTTGATTTTATGAAAGACCATTATGTGGAACTAACAGATAAAAAATCATTTATTACAAAAACTGTTGAAACAGAAGAAAAAGGCTTTAGCAAAACTCTTGCAACAGGTATGAAGATTATTGAAGAAGAACTGCTTGAAAAATATAAATCCACAAAACTTATTGATGGAAAAGATATTTTTAAACTTTATGATACTTATGGATTTCCTGTAGATTTACTTGAAGATATTGCAGCAGATGCAGGATATTCTCTTGATATGGAAGTCTTTGATAAAATGATGGAGCAGCAGCAGGCACGAGCAAAGGCATCATCACTTGGTATTGCTGCATGCGGCACTTCTGATGTCTTAAAAGAATTAAGCGGTCAGATTGTTACAGAATTTGGCGGCTATGCTGGGCTTGTTGCAAGCGGTAAAATTCTTGCTATGGTATCTAACGATAAAAGAGTTTATGAAGTGCAAGCTGGGGATAATGTGGATATTATTCTGGATGTTACAACAAGTTATGCTGAAGGCGGTGGTCAGGCAGGAGATGAAGGTATTATTACTGGCTCAGATAACAGCCTTTTTAAAATAGAAAATACTTTAAAATTAAATGATATGATTATCCACAGGGGTAAAGTATTGAAAGGCTTTTTTAAAGAGCAGGATACAGTAAAAGTTGAAGTTGATGAAACTATAAGACAGTATACAGAATATAACCACACTGCAACCCACCTTTTACATAAAGCTTTGCAAAAAATCATTGGAGACCATGCAAGGCAGGCAGGCTCTCTTGTTAATGATGAAAGACTGCGTTTTGACTTTACTCACTCTCAAGCTTTAACAAGCCAGCAGATAGATGCAATTGAAAAGGAAGTAAACAGAGCCATTATTGCAAACTATCCTGTACATAAAAGAATAGAAGCACTTGAAGAAGCTATGCAGGAAGGGGCAACTGCATTATTTGGAGAAAAATATGGAGAAGAAGTGCGTGTTGTTCAGATTGCAAACTATTCAAAAGAACTTTGCGGCGGCTGTCATGTAGATAGAACTGGTGTTATTGGACTTTTTAAAATTCTTTCAGAATCAAGTGTTGCACAAGGGGTGAGAAGAATAGAAGCTGTTACAAGCCATAAAGCTTTTAAATATCTTTCAGATATGGATAAAAGTATGAAACAGGTGCTAAATGTATTAAAATGTCAGCCTGCAGAAGCAGCAGAAAGAATTTGTGATATTCTTAAAAACCATAAAGCACTTGAAAAGAAAGTAAAAGCAGCGGGAGAGCGTATTGTTCCAAAAATTGCAGATACTATTTTTGAAAATGTAAAAGAAATTAAAGGTATTAAAGTAGCAAGAATATTATTTGAAAAATCAAACATCCCTTTAATGAGAGATGTTATAGATACAGGCAGAGATAAATTAGGAAGCTGTATTATTGTTATTGGTGCAGAGACTGATGAAAATAAGGCTGCAATTATATGCGGTGTGTCAAAAGATTTAACAGATAAATATAATGCTGGAGCAATAATTAAAGAAATTGCAGCAGTTGCAGGCGGCTCAGGCGGTGGTAAGGCTGATATGGCTCAGGCTGGAACAAAACATATTGATAAACTTCCAGAAGCTTTGGATAAAATATACGATTTGATATAGTCTAAAAAAAATAAAAAATTATATGTTTTTTTGTAGACATATTAAATGTAATATTATATATTGATTTATAAATGCAAAGATTATTAGGAGATTGTGATGAAAGCTGAAATGATTAACCCTTTCATTACCGCAACATTGAATGTTCTTTCTACAATGGCGGGTATTGAAGCCAAAAAAGGCGAAGTATATATTAAACAAGATGATAGAATGGCATACGATATTTCTGGAGTTATCGGCATCGCTGGTAAAATGTCAGGGTTCGTTGTAGTTAGCTTTCCAGAAAAGCTGGCTTTAGACATTGTATCTGGTTTTCTTGGCGAACCAAAGAAAAATATGAGCAAAGATGTAGTAGATGCAATTGGCGAGTTCGTTAATATGATTGCTGGCGGCTCTAAAAGAGTATTTGCTGAGCAGGGTTATAAATATAACATTGGTATTCCTAATGTTATCACTGGTAAAAACCACACTATTAACAGACCAAGCAATGTTGTATGCATCGGTGTTAAATTTAAAGTTGGTGACCAGGAATTCGTTATTGAAGTTGCATTAAAGCCTCGTCCTGATGCAGACTAATGCTATAAAAGAGTGATTTAATGAAATATTTTAATAATACATTTAGAGCGGTGATAATAACCGCTCTTTTTTTAATATTTATTTTTTCGGAGAATGTAATGAGTGCACCTATTGAAACAAAACTTGATAATGGAGTGACTGTATTATATGAAAAGGTGCCTGGTGTTAAAGTCGTATCTGTTCAATGCTGGATAAAAACCGGCTCTGTTAATGAAAATGACAAGCTTTCGGGTATATCTCACTTTTTAGAGCATATGCTTTTTAACGGTACTAAAAAATTTAAACCTGGTGAAATAGATGAATATCTTGATGCAAAAGGTGGTTATAATAACGCTTTTACTAGCCTTGATGTTACTAACTACTATGTAACAATACCTACAGATGAAGCAGAAGCTGCCTATGAAGTAGTAAGTGATATGGTATTTAATGCACTGCTTTTACAGTCAGAGATAGACAGAGAAAAACCAGTTGTTTTGCAGGAAATCAATAGAAAATATGATGACCCTTCTTATAAAATGTGGCAGGATTTACAGGCTGCATTATTTGAAGGAACACCTTATGCAAGGCAGGTAATAGGTTCATCTGAAACTGTAAGTGCTTTCACAAGGCAGGAAATAGTTGATTATTATAACAGATTTTATCATCCACATAATATGACAGTAGTTATTGTTGGTGATATTGAAGAAAAACAGGCTCTTGATTTAGCTGCAAAATACTTTAATCAGACAAGAGATGTTCCTGCTGGCAAGCTTTATAAGGGAGAAAATCAGGTTACATTTACAAAATCAATTGATAAAAACTTTAAAGCAGATGTAAATGTAGATTATGCAGTATTTTCTTTCCCCACAGGAGCTCAAGATATAAATACAGTATATGCAGAAGAAGTTTTTGCAGAAGTGCTTTCAGGTGGTGAATATTCTCTTTTAAATGAGATTATAAAAAATAAAAATAATACAGCAATTTATGTTACAGACATAGGGCTTTTTAACCACTATAATGGTCTTTTTGGTGCAATGGCTGTTGTGCCTCGCGGCAATGGTGAAAAATTTAGAAATGAAGCTATGGAGATTATAAATAATATTGCTTCTGGTAATATAGAAGAAAGCCGTATAGAAAAAGCAAAAAACAGGCTGAAAAGTAAAAATATTTTTGAAGAAGAAAATGTTTCTTCTCTTGCTCAAAATATAGGTTATGCTTATGTGCTTGATTTTAAAGATTATCATTTAAATTATGAAAATGGTATAGATAAAGTAACAAAAGATGATATTGTTGCTGCTGCTAATAAAATGACAAGCGGGCCAATGTATTTTGGCATTACATCAAATGAATAAAATTTAATTTGATATAACTATATTTAAGGCGGTAATTATAAAGTAAACTTAAAATTTCAGGTTTGTCTTAGTAATACTGCCTTTTTTTATAAAATAAGATGAGGTATTATGAAAAGCATTGAAGAATATATTGAAGATTGGGCAAAAAAACAATTAGTAGATGTGACATATTATATAAAAACGGACAACATTAATTATGAAATTGAGAATGCTTTAAATTTATACCCTTCAAAAAGTGGAGGTAAAGGGTATAATATACCAGATATTAAGTTATTGTTAGAAACAAAAGAAAAAAAATATATTCCAGTTATGATTGAAGTAAAAGGCAAAAAAGGTGATTTTATAAAAGTAAATAAATCTGGTGATATTGATAATTATAATAAAGATAATTCTCTTAATTTTAAAAATATAGAAAAATATGCTGTTAATGGTGCTATTCATTATGCAAGAGCTATCACTGATAATTCTACATATAAAAATGTAGTAGCAGTAGGGATAAATGGTTATGACAACAATGCAGGCATGATTGTTTATGAAGTAGGAGTATATTATATTTCTGAAAAAAATTTTTTTATACCAATTCATATTGGTGATTATGATGATTTATCGTTTTTATCTTTTGAAAATCAAGCTGATTTTATAAAAAAACTTGAACTTGCTATACTAACAAATGAAGAAATAGAAAAAGAAACAAGAAAATTAGAAGATAAAATTGAAACAAGTTTAAAAAGCTTAAATCAATT
>CAJUJZ010000086.1 GCA_910586745.1 uncultured Mucispirillum sp.
ATGGCAATAATGCAGTAAATAACGGCGTAAAAATTAAAATAACTTCTAAAATAGGCTGATACTATGATTAAGTACGCATTAGATAACCCAATAAAAGTATTAGTAGCAGTATTTTTTGTAGTGCTTTTTGGTGTTCAGGCTGCAATGAATATGCCATACCGTCTTATTCCAAATATAGAATATCCGCAGATAACAATACGCACAACATGGCGTGGTGCTTCCCCTTATGATATGGAAAAAGAAGTTATAGACAGACAGGAGAGGGTATTAAAAAGTATACCAGGCTTAACAGAGTTTGAAAGTGCTGCTATGGAAGGCAGATGTAATGTAAAACTTACTTTTGATTTATCTGTTAGTGTTGATGATGCAATACTGCTTGTTTCTAATAAGCTTGATGAAGTTAAAGGATACCCCGATGATATAGATAAGCCAACTATCCGTTCAGCAGACAGCGACTCTTTTGCGTCTATTGAATTAATGCTTACAACAAGAGACGGCAACCCAAGAAGTATAGATGAATATTTAAGCTACTTTGAAGAAGTTATCAAGCCATATATTGAGCGTGTGCAGGGTGTTGCAGATATGTGGTATTGGGGTGGCAGGTCAAAACAGGTGCAGATTATTGTAGACCCATATAAAATGGGGGCATACAATATAAGCCTTTCTAAAATAATCAATGCTATTGACAAAGAAAATATTGATGTTTCAGCAGGTACAAGGGCTTATGGTGCAAAAGATTATCGTTTTAGAACAATGGGGGAAGGTGAAACACCTGAAGATATAGCAAATATAGTCATTGTAAGCAGCGATAATTCAAGACTTAAACTTGGCGATGTGGCTCATGTTGGTTACGGCTATGAGAAAAAAGACTCATTTGTCAGATATAACAATAAAAATGCTATGAATATAGGTATTATTGCTCAGGCAGGATATAATATATTAGATTTAACTAACGATTTAGAAAAAGTAATAAATGATTTAAATAATACAATATTAAAAGATAACAGAATAGAGTTTATATGGATATCAGACCAGCGTGGATATATTTTAAATGCCATAAGTTTAGTAAAATCTAATATTATTGCAGGCGGAATTTTAGCAGTTATCGTGCTTTTAGTATTTTTAAGAAGTATCCGTTCAACACTTGTTATTACTACAACTATTCCAATATGTATTATAGGCACATTTTTTATTATGAATGCATTAGGGCGGTCGTTAAATGTAATAAGTCTTGCAGGTATTGCATTTTCTGTAGGTATGCTTATAGATAACTCTATTGTTGTGCTTGAAAATATTGACAGGCACATGAAAATGGGTAAAAAGGCAGTAACAGCAGCTTATGATGCAGTAAGAGAAGTTTGGGGTGCAATTTTAGCTTCTACTCTTACAACAATAGCAGTATTTCTTCCTATTGTTTTTATAAAAGAAGAAGCAGGTCAGCTTTTTGGAGATATTGCAATAGCTGTCAGCTCATCTGTTGGTTTAAGCCTTATAGCCTCAGTATTTATAATACCTGTTGCAACAAAAGTAATATATGAAAAAACTGATAAGTTTAAATTTAATTCTCATTCAAAGTTTCATAATAAAGTGCATAATTTTAATGAAACAATAGGAAATATAGGATCAAAAGTAGTTAATTTTACAGTAAGTGTTTCTGATAAAATAAATGCAAAAGTCAGCACAAGGTTAGTATTTGTAATTGGCTTAACTGCTGCATCTTTAATAAGTGTTTATATTTTAATGCCAAAAATGGACTATCTTCCACTTGGCAATAAAAATATGATAGAAACAAAACTTACTGTGCCACCAGGTATTTCTCTTGCAGAAAGAAGAAAGATTGGTAATTTTTTTTATAAAGAATTAGAGCCATATATGCAGCAGGATTTAGATGGCTATCCACGAATTAATACATTTGGCTTTGCTGGCGGTTCAAATGTAAGAGCAATATTAACAAGTACAGATGAACAGCGTGCAGGTGACTATAAACCATTACTGCAAAATATTGTAAACCAGATACCCGGTATTCGCGGCTCTACTTCTCAGTCACCATTATTTAAAGTTGGCGGTGGACAGGGTAACGAATTTAAAATGAATGTATCTGGCAATATGAGTTATGACCAGTTAATATCTATTGTCCAGCTTATTCAGGCAAGAATATATCAGGAAATTGCAGATGTGCAGATGCAGATAAGCCCGTCAGCAAATCCTGTTTATCCAGAAGTGCGGCTTAATCCAGACAGGGAAGCTATTATGGCTTCAGGACTTACTACTGAAGAAGTGGGTATAGCAGTAGATGTTTATTTAGATGGAAGAAAAGTAGGGGAGTTTAAAGACCCAGAAATAGGAACTATTGATATTTCTCTCCGTGGACCTTACGAAGAAAACGAAACAGGCAATATGGAAACAAACCCTGCAGAAGTTGGTGAGTTTGTAATAAATTCTTCTACTGGACTTGCTGTTCCTATTTCTAATTTATTTTATACAGAAGAAGTATTAGGTGTAGAAAGAATAAGGCGTTTTAATTCTCAAAGAGCTTTTGAATTTAAAATTATACTGCAAAAAGGTATGGTATTAGAAGAACTTCGCGATAATATTATGAATAAAGTAATTGAGCCAATGCGTGCAGAAGGGCTGCTGAATGGTATAATAATATCTACAAGCGGTGCATCATCAAAATTAGAAAATGCTAAAAATGCATTATCTGGAAACTTTATATTAGCAGTTATTATTACATATTTCTTAATGGCAGCACTGCTTAATAACTTTTTGTATCCATTGATTATATTATTCTCCATTCCACTTGCAGCAACAGGCGGGTTTATGGGGCTTGCATTAACTGATTTATTTATAGCAGAACAGCCCCTTGATATTATTACTATGCTTGGCTTTATTATGCTTGTTGGATCAGTTGTAAATAACCCTATATTAATTGTATATCAGTCACTAAACTATATTAAACTTGGCATGAGCGGTAAAGCTTCAGTTCGCCTTGCATTAAAAACAAGAATACGCCCTATCAGCATGAGTACAGCCACATCACTTTTCGGTATGCTGCCACTTGTTATAGCACCAGGGGCAGGAAGTGAACTTTATCGTGGTATGGGAAGTGTAATATTAGGCGGTCTTGCCCTTGCAACAGTATTTACTATGTTTGTAATTCCTGCACTGCTTTCATTTTTCTTAGATAAAGTGCCAGGAAAAGACCACCTGCCAGAAGGATATATTGATGATTAGATAGTTTATAAATTATCCCTTTATAATTACAGCCTGTAAATTAAGCATAATGCTTTGTTTGCAGGCTGATTTTTTTTAACAGCCAAATTTCTGTCGCAAACATCCTGTTTGCTTTTCTTCGCTACTCGCTCAGCGAAATTTGTCGTTCGATTCCCTGTACTTATTTTTATAAATAAAAAAAGGCATTAATGGTATATGATGAGGGGAATCGCTTTTAATAAATTTTAATCCTAAAAATTCATTAAAAGTCCAGCCAAATTTCTGTCGCAAACATCCTGTTTGCTTTTCTTCGCTACTCGCTCAGCGAAATTTGTCGTTCAATTCCCACTATATAAATAGATAAAGGGATAGCAAAAGCTATCCCTTTATCTATTTATGGAGGTGAGGGGAATCGAACCCCTGTCCAAAAAGCTTACTTCCACAAATACTACATGCTTAGTCTGTGCTTAAATCTCCCCCGCCCACCTCCACAGACAAAGTAAGTTTGGGGAAAGCTCTTAAAGTCTTATACCTGCCACAGAGCAAGGCAGATACCAGCCCATATTAGTTGACACCCTTACAGTCCGTCATGGGCGGACAGTCTATAAGAGCGTCGCTGAAACTATGCAGCGAGAGCTAATTCGTCGTTAGCGTTTACTTTTTTGCCTGAGTTTTGGCAAGGGCTCAGACAGCCTTGACATGCATTTGAGGATATTGGCTCCCTGTCGAAACCAAGCACCCCCTTAATATGTTACAATTTTCCGTAATACTGCGTTATATTTTCACTCACAATGCTCATTTACCTATATAAGTAAACTCCGCCTGCTCGTTCAATACAAACTACTTAAATTTTAATTTAAAATCTCTTTCAAGTTCTCTGTTAATATCTTTATCTTTTATAGTCTGTCTTTTATCATAGAGTTTTTTACCTCTAGCAAGAGCTACCTGCATTTTTATTATTCTCCCTTTTAAATAGGCTTTTGTCGCAACTAGCGTAAGCCCTTTTTCCTGCACTTTGCCTATCAGCTGATTAATTTCTTTCCTGTGTAAGAGCAGTTTTCTAGTGCGGAGTGGGTCTTTATTAAAAATATTGCCCTGCTCATAAGGGGAAACATGGCAGTTAATAAGATAAACTTCATTTTTCATTATTTTTACAATAGATTCTTTTAAGTTCATCTTACCAGCACGAATAGATTTTACTTCTGTACCGTGCAGCTCAATGCCTGCTTCATATTCAGTTAAAATTTCATATTCATGATAAGCCTTTTTATTTGTAGCAAGGCTTGAATTATTTGCATTTTTACTCATAGGGATATAATATATATTAAAAAGAAAAAATGTCAATAGATTATACATTTGCATAAACCAGTAGTTTAATAAAAACTAAAAATATTATAGATGTATTTATCTGAATATAAAATTAATTGAAATATTATGATAAATATGTTATTCATTGTTACACAAGTAAAATAATGAGGCAAATATGAATATTATATTTTCAAAAATGAGCGGTAATGGTAATGATTTTATTATAATAGATAACAGGGACGGCAGATATACATCATTATATAATAAACAGTTTATAGAAAAAGTTTGTGCAAGGGGGTTATCTGCTGGTGCAGACGGGTTAATTTTTATAGAAAATTCTGATACTGTTGATTTTAAATGGCAGTTTTTTAATTCTGACGGCTCAGTTGCAGAAATGTGCGGCAATGGTGCAAGATGTGCGGCAAGATATGCTTTTCTTGAAAATATTGCAGGCAGAAATATGGCATTTGAAACTCTTGCAGGCATTATTAAAGCTGATATTATGGAAAATAATGAAGTAAAAACAATGCTTACTGCACCACACAGCTTAGAGCTTGATAAAAAAGTTACTGCATGTGGCAGAGAATATGATATTCATTCGGTTAATACAGGTGTTCCCCATGCTGTTATAATTTGCGAAAATGTGGCAGAAACAGATGTATTTTTATTAGGCAGAGATATAAGATATAATAAAGATTTTGCAGAAAACGGCACAAATGTTAATTTTATAGAAGTAACTGGAGAAAACTCATTAAAAATAAGAACTTATGAAAGAGGCGTAGAAGGGGAAACATTAGCATGTGGAACAGGCTGTGCAGCTTCAGCAATAGTTGCTGTTAAAAAAGGATTTGTAAAAGGTCCTGTTCGTCTGTTAACATATGGTGGTAAAACTCTTACAGTATATTATGATGATAATAACACTGTGTATCTTCAAGGAGAAGGACGCAGAATATATATAGGAAATTTGCAGGAAGAAGCATATAATTATTAAGCGGAGGATATCATGTTTCAAGGCAGTATAGTTGCACTTATTACACCATTTAAAAATAATGAAGTTGACGAAAAAGCATTAAGAGAGCTTGTAGAGTTTCATATTGCAGAAGGCACTGATGCTATCGTTCCATGCGGCACAACAGGGGAATCTGCTACACTTTCTCATGAAGAACACTGCAGGGTTATAGAAATAGTTATAGAGCAGGCTAAAAAAAGGATACCGATAATTGCCGGAGCTGGCTCAAACAGCACTAAAGAAGCAGTTTTTTTAACAGAGCATGCTAAAAAATCAGGTGCAGATGCTGTGCTTTCTATTACTCCATATTATAATAAACCTAATCAGGCTGGTTTGTATCAGCATTTTAAAACTATTGCTGAACAGGTAGATATACCTATAGTTTTATATAATGTGCCAGGCAGAACAGGAGTAAATATGCTCCCAGATACAGTTGTCCGCTTATCTAATGTAAAAAATATAATAGGTGTTAAAGAAGCCAGCGGTTCTCTTGATCAGGCAGGAGCTATATTGCAGCATACTGATGAAAATTTTGATGTAATATCTGGAGAAGATTCGCTTACTTTTCCTATGATGGCAATGGGTGCAAAAGGTGTTATTTCTGTTGTTGCAAATGTAGCACCTAAAAAAATGTCTGAAATGTGTCATGCAGTATTAGATAATGATATGCTGCTTGGCAGAAAACTTCATTATGAGCTTTTAGATTTATGCAAAGGGGTATTTTTTGAAACAAACCCAATACCTGCTAAAAAAGCAGTTTATATGATGGGGCTTGTAGAAAATGAAATACGCCTGCCTCTTGTGGAAATGACTAGAGAAAATACTCAAAAATTAAAAACCATTATGGAAAAACTTAATATAAAAATAGTTAGAGATTAATAAGGAGAAATATAAATGGCTGTAAAAATATGCATTATAGGTGCAGCGGGTAGAATGGGTAAAAATATTGCAGAAGCAGTATGTAATAGTGAAAATGCTGAGGCAGCAGGTGCTGTTGACAGAAAAGGAAGCGATGCTTTAGGTCAGAATTTATATGAAACTGCAGGCTGTGGCAAAGGCGGTCCTGTTATAACTGACGATATATTAGAAAGTGCAAAAAATGCAGATGTAATAATAGATTTTACTGGTGCAGAGCCTACTTATAATAATCTGCCTTTATATGAAAAGGCAGGCAAACCAGTAGTTATTGGCAGTACAGGTTTTTCTGATGAGCAGAAAAAAGCAGTAGAAAAATTATCAGAAAAAGTGCCTGTTGTATTTGCTCCAAATATGAGCCTTGGTGTTAATGTGACATTAGAATTAATAAAAGAAGCTGCAAGACTTTTAAAAGGTTATGATATAGAGCTTGTAGAAACTCATCATAATATGAAAAAAGATGCACCAAGCGGCACAGCTATGGCAATGGCAGAAGCAGCAGCCGAGGGTGCTGGCTTAAATTTAGCAGAAAATGCAGTATATGCAAGGCATGGCATTATTGGTGAGCGTAAACCAAATGAAATAGGAATACAAACTTTAAGGGGCGGTGATGTAGCTGGTGATCACACTGTATTTTTCTTTGGAAATGGAGAAAGGATAGAGATAACTCACAGAGCACATTCAAGAAAGACATTTGCAGGAGGTGCAGTTACTGCTGCTGTATGGCTTGCTGATAAGCCAAAAGGTATGTATAATATGAAAAATGTTTTAGGCCTTGCTTAATTATTTATATTTAATATATTTTTGGGGAGCATGCTCCCCATTTTTTATTTGTATATTTTTAAAATATATAGTAAACTGCAGTTAATGTTTTATAATTCAGGTTATTATGGATTTTACTTTAGACAGAGTATTAAGAATTTTTATTTTATCAATAGCAACAGCTTTTATTCCCTTTTTTATTCTATCTTATATGTGGGGCGGATATTATAATGTATCAATAAGGGTAACAGTAGTGATTTTTATAGTCAATACTCTGCCATGTATTATTATTAATATGCTTTATCACAGATACTACAGTATCAGAGAATGGCTTACATCATTTTATTTTTTTATAACTTTTTTTCTTTCTTTTGCAGCTATTATGATAAGCGGAATAAAGCTGCTTTATGGCAACTATTTTGATTATTTAGCAGGCTTTATTATATTATTTATGCTGGCAGAATCTATGTCTGTATTTATTTATGTAACATACATCTTTCTTAAATATATTAAAGAGATATATGATTTTTCCATATATGAAAAATTAATATATTTAATAACAGGTGTTATTTTTGCTAACTTTATAATTATGTTTTCTGCATTCACTTCTGGCATTATAATTTATATTTTTGATTAAAAAATCAGATTTATAATTTACTTTTTTTAAAAAAAGATTATAAAGTGTCAAGAAAAAATATTTTTTTTTACATTAGTCCAAAAAATATATTTACAAAAAGAGTATTTTGGTGTTATTGTATAAAATTGAATTATGTTTATCGCAGGAGTTTCTTATGAAAGTTAAATTTATATATTTAATTGTAACGATCTTTTCTTTAATTTTCTTCCCATTAATAATCTTTTTTAATCTGCCTGCTGTAGTAGATGCTTTAATGGCTGCTGTTATAATTTTAGGATATTTTTTAGTTTATCATTTTCAGACAAAAGGGTTTATTTCAGCTGATAGATTAATGAATAACATTGCAAACCAGACTAATGATATTTCATTCCGTATTTCTCAAAAAGATATAAAACAAAATCCTGATATGGAAAAGTTTTATCACAGCATTAATAAGTATATGTGTAATACAGAAAATGATTATTTAAGCACACTGAATACTGTTGCTACTACTGGAAAGCAGGGGTTGTTTGTTACCCAGAACCTTATGATAACAAATGATTTAGTTCAAAAAAATAATGAAATTTCTCAGTCTATTAACACTGTTTCAAAAGAAATGCTTATTGCAACAGAAAATATTACAGTAAATACCAACACTATCAATGAAAAATCAAATATAACAGTTGAACTCACTAACGAAGGACGGGCAATGATAGAAAAGGCAAGAGATGTTAGTGACCATATTGACAACACTATAAAAGAGTTAAATAGTGAAGTAAGTATATTAAATGATAATGCAGACCAAATTGCGATAGTTATTGCTGTTATTAATGAAATTTCTGACCAGACTAATCTTTTAGCATTAAATGCTGCAATTGAGGCTGCTCGTGCAGGTGAAGCAGGACGCGGGTTTGCAGTTGTTGCAGATGAAGTTAGAAATTTAGCAGAAAAAACTTCCAATTCAACTAAACAGATAGGTGAAACAGTAAGTGATATGCAGAAAAGTATTTCAACAGTTACGCAAAGAATGGATGTTATTACAAAAATGCTTATGGAGCAAAGACAAGGTATTGATTCTTCTTTTAATAACTTTCAGGATATATATAATTCCAGTCTTGATTTAAACCAATCTATCAGTGAAATTATGGCAGCATCTGAAGAACAAAATGCAGTTATTTATGAAATAAGCTCAAATTTAAAAGAAATGAGTGATGCATCAGAGTTGTCTATAAATAATCTTGCTGAGCTTTTTAAGGCATTTAATGATATGGCGATTTCCTTAAATACTCTTGAAAATAAATTTACAGGCATAAAATATGCATCAAAAGCAGGTTCCTTTATTGCTGCAAAAACTGCCCATGTTGCTTTTATGAGAAGGCTGCTTGTTAATAACTATATGAAAAATGTTATTCAACTTCCTAACCATATTACTTGTGCTTTTGGTAAGTTTTACTATAACGAAGGTATGGATGAATATGGTAACGATAAAGATTTCAGAGCTATTGAGCCAATCCATAAAAGAGTGCATGATTTAGGTATTCAAATTATGGGCAATATTGAAAACCATAAATATGAAGAAAATAAAACTCTTGTAGATGAGCTTGAAAGAAATGTAGAAGATTTAGTTTCTATATTAGATAAATTAATCCATAGATATAGTTAAGATTTAAATTTAATATTATAGATAAAAATAACCACCAGATGAAAACTGGTGGTTTTTTTTACATAAATTTATAATGCTCTTGACTAGTATCTTTTTTAATATGAAAAAAATGTTTTCCAAAAGTAGTAGAAAATTATCATTTCTATAGTTAAATCT
>CAJUJZ010000087.1 GCA_910586745.1 uncultured Mucispirillum sp.
CAATATGGGCAATAGTAGTAAATCCTGTATTATTAATAATTTTATATTTTGTTGTTTTTAATTTATTTAATGTAGTATTTAGAGTGCTTGGTTTTTATTATGGATATACATTTGGTGCAAATGTAATATTTTTATTTAATAAAATAGGCTTTAACAGGTGGAGCACTGTTTTTGATGCAATGACTACATTTATGGTAGGAATTGTAATAGCTTATTTGATTAAATATCAATATTACGAAGGATTCATACATTTTATTAAATTAGTTTTATTATTTGTTGTAGGTATAATAATTTCTAAATGGGTGAAGGGACCACTTGAATTAATAATTGTAACTACAATACTTGGAGTGCTGTTATTGTTTGGAGTGTAATATGAGCTATACATTTGAAGCAGTTATTAAAAATAAATTAGGAATACATGCACGCATTGCTGCATTATTGGTAAAAACTGTTAATAAATATGATGCAGAAGCATATATAGTTTTTCATGGAGACAAAGTAAATGTTAAGCATTTAATAGATGTAATATCTTTATCTATTACGCAGAATTCTGTAGTAGAAATTAATATTTATGGAACAGAAGCCGCACAGTGCAGTGAAGAATTGCAGCAATTAATAGAAAATAGTTTTGGAGAAATGTCTTGATTATTAAAAAGGGAGCAGTAATATCAAATGGTATTGCTATTGGTAAAGCATTAGTTATATGCCGCGATAAAATCAGTGTTAAAGGCTATAGAACACAGGATACTGATACTGAAATAGAAAAACTATATACTGCTG
This sequence comes from uncultured Mucispirillum sp., assembly GCA_910586745.1. Classification (GTDB taxonomy): domain Bacteria; phylum Chrysiogenota; class Deferribacteres; order Deferribacterales; family Mucispirillaceae; genus Mucispirillum. The sequence goes on from CAJUJZ010000087.1 coordinate 781, forward strand.
TTTCTCATACATCAAAGCTTTTAGATCAGATGCAGCTTTTAAGTAAAAGATATAAAGAGCTTTATGATGTTTATAAGCTTCTTTTAACTGATGAATCATTTATTGGAAAAGCTGTATCAATGATTAATGAAGAAAAAGTTAATGCAGAATATGCTTTAAAAAAAGTAACTGATAGTTTAATGAATAAGCTTTCCATTTCAGATAATGAGTATTTTCAGGCAAGAATGCATGATATAAAAGATATATATATGTATCTTGTTCGTTATATGTCAAATATTGTCGTAGAAAATATTGAAGAAGCAGATGAAAATTCTATTTTAATATTTAATGATTTTACTGTTTCAGATATTGATGCAATGATAAAAAAGAAAGTAAAAGGCTTTGTTTCGTCATCAGGCAATAAAATGAGCCATAAAAGTATAATTGTAAGAGAATCAGGTATCGTTGCAGTTTCTAATATTAAACATACAGATACGGTTATAAAAACTGGTGATACAGTTATTGTTGATGGCTTTTTAGGTTATGTTTCCATTAATCCAGATGAAACAACATTAAAAAAATATAAAAAGAAAAAAGATGACTATGATAATTTCTTATATTCAGTAAAATATGAGAATGATACGACTTGTAAAACAAAAGACGGAAGCATAGTTTCATTATATGCAAATATTAACAGTAATGATGAATTAACCTATATCAATGTGCATGGATTGAATGGAGTAGGGCTTTATAGGACAGAATTTTTGTATATTAATAATGGACTTTTATCAGAAGAAGAACAGTATAATATATATAAAACAGCACTACATGTTTTACATAATAAACCACTTGTAATAAGAACCTTTGATTTAGGCGGAGATAAAATAAGCAGGTTTATGCCAAATTCTATAGAAGAAAACCCAGCACTTGGTCTTAGAGCTGTAAGATACAGTATGAAATACAGAGATTTTTTTACTGCACAAATAAGGGCTGCTTTAAGAGCTGGCACTTCTGGTGATATACGACTGCTGCTGCCTATGATATCATCAGTTGATGAGCTGCTGGAAGTAAAATCTATTATTGAAAATGAAAAAAAACGGCTGCAGGAAATGAATATTCCATATAGAGATAATATTCCTGTTGGAATAATGATAGAAGTGCCATCTACTGCTGCTGCAATAGAGAGATTTATTAAATATGCAGATTTTTTTAGTGTAGGAACAAATGATCTCATTCAATATATGATTTGTGTAGATAGAAATAATGAAGATGTAAGCAGTCTTTATTCTCCTGTGCATCCTGCAATTCTTTGCACTTTAAAAAATATTTATGATAAAGTTTCTGAATCAGGCAAATCTATATCAATATGTGGTGAATTAGCTGGAGATGGCAGATATACAGCTGTATTAATAGGGCTTGGATACCGTTCATTCAGTATGAATCCACGCTCATCTTATATTATACGCAAAATGCTTTCAACTTTTGATGTTGATGATTGTAAAAGGCTTGTAAATATTTTATTAAGCTGTGATACAATAGATGAAATTGAGGCATTAATTACTGATTTTAATGGAAAACAAATTTTGTCCGATTAATAAATATATATTTGACAAATAATATAATTATATTTATAATAAAGATGTAAAGTATATAATATTTAGTAATAATAATTATATATTATGTTTAGGTGAATTATGAAAAAAGTGATCATTTTACTTGTTGTTGTTGCAGTATTGGCAATAGGATTTTTTGCAGGATATAGATATTTATATAAAAAAGCAGATAGTGTGTTTAAACTTTCTGGTGAAATACAAATGACACAGGTTGATGTTGCTTTTAAAGTGTCTGGCACTATTTCCCATAGATATTTTTCAGAAGGTATGACTGTTAAGAAAGACCAGCTTCTTGCAGAATTAAATAATGAAACATATCTAACTCAGCAGAAAATGGCTAAAGCTAATGAAGATGTAGCAAAATGGGGTTTAGAAGAATTAAAAGCTGGTTTTAAAAAAGCAGGCACTACTAATAAAAATTTATTAGAGAAAACTCAAGCTCAGCTTAATGCAGCATCTGCAAACAGAGAACTGTCAGATTATCAGTTATCATATACTAAACTTAATTCACCATTAAATGGTGTTATTTTAGCAGCTTATAGAGAAGAAGGTGAAGTCGTTGCAGCAGGTGCACCTGTATTCTCTATTGGTGATACAGAAAAACTCTGGATTAGAGCATATCTTCCTGAGACAAAAGCAGATGCTGTTAAATTAGGTCAAAAAATGATTATAAAAATTGACAGTATGCCAAATGAAAAATTTGAAGGTAAAGTTATTTTTATTTCTGATAAAGCAGAATTTACTCCAAAACAAATATACACTACAGAAGAAAGAGTAAAACTTGTTTATAAAGTAAAAATAGAAATTACAGATACAAAAGGTATTTTAAAACCGGGTATTCCAGCAGATGCTTTTTTAGAGGAATAATCTAATGCCTAAATCAGAATTGATTATTTCTGAAAATTTATCAAAATCATTTGGAGATAACCATGCATTAGTAGATTTTTCTCTTTCTGTAAAACAGGGAGAAATTTCTGGTATTGTAGGTCCTGACGGTGCAGGTAAAACTACAGCTATGCGTATATTGTCTACAGTTTCTCTGCCTGACAGCGGCTCTTTATTTATTAATGGTGTAAATGCCTTAACAGATTACCGTGGAGCAAGAAAAAGTATTGGTTATATGAGCCAGAAATTTGGTTTATATATAGATATGAGTGTAGAAGAAAATATTCATTTCTTTGCAGATTTACAGGGTGTTCCTAAATCAGAAATAAATGATAGGAAAAAAATGCTTTTAACAGCAAGTGGTATGTATCAATTCCGCTCAAGGCTTGCAGGCAGGCTTTCTGGTGGCATGAAACAGAAACTAGCTTTATGCTGTGCATTAATTCATGAACCAAAAGTATTAATATTAGATGAGCCTACAAATGGGGTAGATCCTGTATCACGCAGAGAATTCTGGCAGATATTAAACAGATTTGCATCAGATGGCACAGCTATTGTATATGCTACAAGTTATCTTGATGAAGCAGAAAGATGCAATATTATTAACTTAATGAACAAAGGAAGTATTATTGCAAGTGGTCATTTAGAATATCTTCAGTCACTTCCAGATATAGATGTTATAGAAGTAAAAGGTGAAAAAGTCCGCAATATAATGGATAATATACCTGCAAAATATGGTAAAGTATGGTCTTTTGGTTCAGCTTTACATATACATGCACTAAAAGACAGAAATTATGTAGAAAGCCTTAAAACCTTATTAAACAATAATTATGAAATATCGATTATACCACCTTCACTAGAAGATATTTTTACTTATCTTACATATAAAGGTGATACAAATGAGTAATATTGCTGTTTCTGTTAAAAATTTAACAAAAAAATTTGGTGATTTTACTGCTGTATCAGATGTAACTTTTGATGTGGAAAAAGGTGAAATTTTTGGCTTTTTAGGTGCAAATGGTGCTGGTAAATCTACTACTATTAGAATGTTATGTGGTATTTTACCGCCAACTTCAGGCACTGGTATTATTGCAGGATATGATGTTGTAAAAAATCCTGGAATGGTAAGGCAGAATATTGGATATATGAGCCAGAAATTTTCTTTATATGATGAGCTTACAGTTTATGAAAATATGAAATTTTTTGCAAAATTATATTCTGTAGCAGGTAAAAATATAAATGATGCTGTATATGAAGCTGTTGAGCAGGTTAAATTAAATGGATATGAATATGTAAAAACTAAAAGCCTTTCTTCAGGTATAAAACAAAGGCTTTCTTTAGCATGTGCTATAATCCATAAGCCACAGATTATTTTTTTAGATGAGCCAACATCTGGGGTAGACCCAGTATCAAGAAGAAATTTCTGGGATTTGATTTATAATTTTGCATCAATTGGTGTTACAATATTTGTAACAACTCACTATATGGATGAAGCAGAATACTGTGACAGAATAGCCATGATAAGCTCAGGCACACTTAAAGAAATAGGCACACCAGAAGAACTTAAAACAAGTAAAATGATATGGAATGTATATAAAATAAAAGGCTTTGGTTTATATGATGTAGCTCAAACCATATTAAGAATGGAAAATGTTTTTGATGTAGGACTGCTTTCTGATTCTATCCGTATTTTATCATCTAATTTAACCCCTGATGATATAATGAAATATTTAGATAAAAACGGCTGTAAAGGTTATATTGTTGAACAGGCAGAAGCTGTATTAGAAGATGTATTTGTCAGTTTTGCCGGAGGCAACAACAGATGAGTATAAGAAGAATAAAAGCTATAAGCTACAAAGAATTTATTCATCTGTTTCGTGATATTAGAAGCCTTATGGTCATAATACTTGTGCCAGTAATACTTCTTGTATTATTTGGTTATGCATTAAAACTTGATGTAGAAAATGTCAGCATAGGTGTTCTTGATTTTTCTAACAGTGAAAAAAGCAGAGAATATATTGCAGCTTTTGATTCAACAAGTGCATTTAATGTAAAATATAATTTATCTACTTATGAAGAAGCAGAATATCTGCTTGATACTAATAAAATTAAAACAATACTTGTTATTAAAAGTGATTTTGAAAAAGAGCTTAATATAGATTATAATACGAAAGTGCAGGCTGTTATTGATGGCAGTGATATAACAACTGCATCATCTATTATGAACTATATAGCAGGAATTACAGCAGAATATAACATGTCATTTATAGAGTATATTTTAAGAAATAACCAAATAAATGTATCTTTTGGAACGGTTATTCCAGAAATAAGATACTGGTTTAATGAAGAGATGAGAAGTGTAAATTATCTTTTCCCTGGTCTTGTAGCTATTATTATGTCAGTTGTTGCGGGTTTTTTAACATCTCTAACTATTTCCAGAGAATGGGAAACAGGCACAATGGAGCAGCTTATTCCTACACCAGTTACAGAAGGGGAAGTAATAACAGGGAAACTTTTAACTTATTTTTTAATAGGCTTAATAGATGTTATTATATATATATTTATGGGAGAGTTTCTTTTCCATGTTCCTTTAATGGGAAATACATTATTAGTATTTTTATTTGCAACAATATTTTTAATGTGTATGCTTTCTTTTGGTATTTTTGTAAGTATTGTTATGAAAAGCCAGTTAGCATCAAGCCAGGTAACAACAACTACAACAATGCTTCCTGCATTTTTACTGTCAGGATTTGTTTTTGATATTAATAATATGCCTGTAGTTATTCAATGGATAACATATCTTTTCCCAGCAAGATATTTTGTAGATATTTTAAGGGGACTTTATTTAAAAGGTGTAGGAATAGAATATTTATATGTTAATGCAGGCTTTTTAATATTTTATTCTGTGATACTTCTTGTGCTGTGCAGACTGTTATTTAAATTGAGAGCATGATTATGAAAAATATAATGAACCGATTAATAGCAATGCTTTATAAAGAGTTTATTTACCTTATACGCGATAAAAAAATGCGTATAATTATTATTGCTGTGCCAATAATACAGGCTGTTTTACTTGGTTATGCAGTTAATATGGATTTGAAGGAAGTAAAAACAGCAGTTGTTAATATGGATAATTCTATAGAAAGTAATGAATTTATTGATTCTTTTTTTTCAAGCAATACATTTACACCAGTTTCAGCTGCTAATATGCATCAGGCAGAAGAACTTGTGCTTGGTGGCAAAGCTTTAATGATAATAGTTATACCAAAAGGGTTTTCTGAACAGCTTAAAAATAACAGAACAGCACCTGTGCAGGTGATTTTAGATGCTACCAACTCTGTTAATGCAGGTATGGCTTCAGGATATATTGTGAACCTTATTACAAAATATAATACAGAATATATAGAAAGTAAAACTGGTTATAAAAACAGTATAGGAGTAGATGTAGAGTATAGAACATGGTTTAATAATAATTTTGAAAGTAAAAATTTCTTTGTACCATCCATGCTTGCTATGCTTTTAATGATTGTTACAGTAATGCTTTCTGGTATGGCTATAGTGCAGGAAAAGGAATCTGGCACATTAGAGCAGTTAACAGTAAGCCCTATTACTGCATGGGAATTTATTATTGGTAAAAGTATACCTTTTGCAATCGTCAGCTTTATTGATGTTTTATTAATTATTGCTATTTCAGTATTCTGGTTTGGTATAAAAGTAACAGGCAGTTTTTCACTTCTGCTTTTTGCATCAGTATTATATATAATGTGCACATTAGGTATTGGTCTTTTAATTTCTGCAATCAGCTCTACTCAGCAGCAGGCAACAATGAGTATGTTTATGATTATTTTTCCAGTAATACTTCTTTCTGGCTTTGCATTTCCTATAATTAATATGCCTGAAGTAATACAATGGATAACATATATTAACCCTATGCGGTATTATCTTGATGTAATTGTAGGTGTATTTTTAAAAGGTCTTTATTTTGACAGGCTTGAAGACCCTACATTTGCATTATTTATCTTAAGTGTGTTGTATATTGGTCTTGCAGCTTTATATTTAAGAAAAAAATTAAATTAGATAGATTTTATGTCTTCATCAAAAGAGTATCTTAATTTTATTTTAGACTGTTTATCAAATTTAGATAATATAACATATAAATCTATGATGGGTGAGTATCTTATATATTATAAAGGTAAAAATATTGCAGGTATTTATGATAACAGACTTCTGCTAAAAAATGCTGATAATCTTTCATCTGTTATGGATGAATTTATTCTTGAAAAACCTTATCCAAATGCAAAAGATATGGTAGTGGCTGATAATTTAGAAGATAGTGAATATTTAGCAAATATATTTAATTTTTTATATGACAAACTGCCGTTTCCAAAAAAGAAAAAGTAGTTGAAAATAAAAAATAAGCCTTATAAATTTTATATGTTGTATAAGGCTTAAAATTTTTATAAATAAGTAATATTATTATGTTTTCTTGAAGTGATCTGGCGAGTTTTATATACTGGAACGCCAAAAAGTTGTGCACCAGCAATATATTCATCATCTTTAATACCTAAAGCATCTCTTAATGGTTTATACACTCTTGCAACACTTGTAAAATAGCCAGCCCATACACAGCCAATATTATGAGCATGGGCAGAAAGTTCAAAATATGCTAGAGCAGTGCTGCCATCTTCTGCTTTCCAGTTATATTTATCAGGAAGAACTGCAACAATAATATGTGGAGCATCTCTCATAATAACATCTTTTCCGCTTTTATATGCTCTTGCTAAAAGCTTATAATGAAGTGCATGTTCTTCAGGAACATCAGATATATATTCCTGCATATATTTTATGACTAAATCGCCAAGTTTAACAGTTTCTTCTCTTGATTTTGTAATAATCCATCTGTTATTGTGTGTATTTTTTGCAGAAGGAGCATATCTTACATTATCCATAATTTTATTAATAGTTTCATCATCTACAGTATTTTTTCTAAAAACACGCACACTTCTTCTTGTTTTTATAAAAGTATCCAGCTGTTCAGGTGTAGCAAGTGTATCTCTATGAACTTTACTGAACTGTGCAGGGTCTAAATTTTCTACATAACATGCTTCATGAGGGCAAAAAGCAACACAAAGCCCGCAGGAAATACATTTAGAAGCATTTTTTTCATCAATATATGGTGAATGCTCATCATCATTTTTAATAATTCCTGTTACACATACTGCTGAACATATCCCATCTTTTTTACACTTTTCTTTATCAAGATGAAAAAATGGCATAATTCCTCCCAAATTATACATATTTTTATTTTTTATATATAAAAAATTAGTTAATTACAATAAAAAATTATAGAAAAGCAAAAAATAAACCAGCATTTCTTATAAATCCAGATTTATAAAAGTGATTTTTTATAATACTATCAATAAAATATATATTCCTTTTATTTTTAAGGCTTATAAATTCTTTTAATATTTTTTTATGATTACTGTTCAAAACATTCTCATACTGGTTTAAAAAACATTCTGCCTGTATAATATTTTGAAAAACAGCCTGCTGCATATTTTTTCTGCCTTCTTTAAGTTTTTGTAATGCAAGTTTTATTGAATATGATTTTGCACCAAGAGTATTATTGCTGTGCTGCCTGTAATACATTGTAGGTTTATTTATATAACTGATATGACCAAATGCAGCAGCAGTTAAAGCAATCCAGTAATCATGCATAATTGCATTTTTATTAATATGCCCGCATATTTCTTTTAATGGTTTATTTATCATGATAGTACAGCCAGAAACAACATTGCCCATTAAAAGCCTGTTAAAAGAGATATTTTTTGTATTAAGTTTTTCACATTTATTATGTGATTGATTTATTATATTTAAGTTGCTGTCAGTAACTGTTTTATCAGTAAATACAAGAAGCGGGGCAAATGCAGAATATTTTTTCTCAAGAGCAGTCATTTCGTTATATGTAATTTCTATTTTATTATCAAACCAATGATCATCATGGTCAGAAAACATAATATAATCAGCAGTTGATTTATCCATTAATGTAGAAAAATTTTCTTTTATACCTTGCTTTTTGCTACTTTGACTAATGGAAAAGATATTATTATATTGCTTTTTATAATTTTGTAATATATTTAATGTATTAT
>CAJUJZ010000088.1 GCA_910586745.1 uncultured Mucispirillum sp.
ATTGAAGTTTATATATTTTAGATACTTCGCTTATAAATCAAGCTCAGTATGACCTAATTTCGCTTAAATTCTTTTGCTGTATACATTATATGACTATTGTCTCATTTGTATAAATTCAGATTTAATATATGATTAATCTTAATAATGCTGCCTGCAATGTAATATTGCAGGATTATATATCAAATATCTATAAATCTACCGATTTTCCATATCCCCTTTATAATATATTGTATAATACAATATATATTTACTTTATACCAAATATTTTCATATATTCTTTAGTTTTCTCTGAAGAAGAACCAAACATATCTTTCATACTTTCCAAATTTGGAACACTCCAATTATCAAGAGACTGATTAAACCTATAAGCACATAAAAACATAGACGACAAATATTTCACATTAGATACATTCCATTTATCAAGTGGCTGGTTAAAATGTTTAGTCCAAGCAAACATACCATGCATATTTTCTACTTTTGATACATTCCAGCTATTAAGTGGCTGGTTAAAGCTTGAAGCATTATTAAACATACAATACATATCTTTCACATTAGATACATCCCATTTATCAAGTGGTTGATTAAAATAATAAGCTTGCTTAAACATTTTACTCATATTAGTAACTTTTGACACATCCCAGCTATTAAGTGGGTAGTTAAAAAAACGACATCCATAAAACATTCCTTCCATATTTTCTACACTTGATACATTCCAGTTACTTATATTTTGATGAAATTGTTCACAACCAGCAAACATATAGCTCATATTTTTTACATGTGCCGTATCCCATTTATGTAAAGGCTTGTTAAAAAAACGACATCCATAAAACATTCCTTCCATATTCTCTACATTAGATACATTCCAGTTATTTATATCAAATACCACATCAGTTGCTTTATAAAACATGTAGCTCATATCTTTTACATGTGCTGTATCCCACCCATCAGCACCTGTAAAATCTATGCCTTTAGAAATGGAGCTGCTATAAAAAAGCCCTGATAAATCCGTTATCTCTGATATATCAATATCAAATAAAGCCACATCTTCATCATATACTAATGCAAAAAGTTGTAATCTTGTTACTGGTTTATATTTACCGTCTTTTTTCTCAGGTATATCAAGCCATTTCGGTTTTGCAGGGCAGTCAAACTGAGCATATTTAAACATAAAATAGTTATCCCACAGTTCAGTCTTTTCCGGTTTATAATATTTTAAATTAGTCTTATTATCAAACCCATATACTACCTTTTTATACTCATTGATAGTTATATCTTTTGGAGCAATGTGGTGGTAACCATACATACAATATACATCTTCATTTTCATAATAATTAGTTTCCAATTCTTCACGATGCCCGATATTTGTTAATAAACTACTTATATTCCAGTTGTCAATATTCTGGTTAAATGATAATGCTCCATCAAACATTCTTCTCATATATTCAACATTAGTCGTATCCCACATACTAATATCCTGATTAAAACTCACAGCACCATAAAACATAAAGCCCATGAGAGACACATTAGATACATTCCACTTATCTAACGGCTGGTTAAAACTTTCTGCATGGCGAAACATACTATTCATTCTGACAGCACTTGACACATCCCAGTTATTTATATTCTGGTTAAAAGATAATGCACCTGAAAACATACTGTCAAAATATTTTACACTGGATACATTCCAGCCGCTTATATCTTGATTAAAACTTTTAGCTCCAAAAAACATACCTGCCATATTTTCCACATTTGATACATCTAAGTTTTTTATCCAGTTATAAAGGTCATCGCTCCCTTCTTTCACTTTTTTAAAGTCAAAGCCTGCAAACATATAGCTCATATCTTTTACATGTTTTGTATCCCAAAGGTCTATTCCTTTAAAATCTTTTCTTTTTTTAGCAGATTTGAAAAGCTCTGAAAAATCATCTATTTTACTAATATCAAGGGAGCCTAAATACACAGTATCATCCTTTAACATCTTTATTAAATCTTTTTTATTTTTAACTTTTTGTTTATTTTCTATCTGCTTACTTTCAACATTGTATCCGTATGTAGTCAATATACTTTTAAGTTCATAACCTTTCATATAAAGAAATAACATTTTATATATACGATACTGATTTGTATGCTCAATAGTGGTATCATTTAATAATGCTTTATTCTTTTTGCTCTGCTTTTCAAACTCTTTTAAAATTTTATCAGCTTCTGAAACAATATCTTTTGTAACTTCAACTCCAGATTTCAATAAATTAACAATTTCATCAATATTAGAGCTGATAACAGCATTTAATAAATTTTCTTGACTCATACCTTTAACCCCTTATAATTCTATCATTCTATTACCCTGCATAATAGAATTTATCATTTCTTTAATATTATCAGTAATCCACTTATTATTATTTTTATAAACACAACTTTTATATGCTAAAACATTTAATTCATCATCACATTCTTCAACTATAAATATTTCACATACAGGCTCTTTACAGCTAAGCAATGCTTTTTTAGCATCAAGCTCTATGGATTCTAATGATGTTATCCTGTTATCCCCATGAGTATAAACACTGGAAATTAGTGCAAGATTAACCATATTATATAAGCTGTATATGGTTCTTTTTGATATTACTTCTTCTATCTCTTCATCTGATAAATATTCTTTATCCGCTGCATAATAGTTTCTATTATTCATAGAATATGCTCCAAATAATAAAGTATAGTAAAGTTTTATAGTTATATCAAATTTATTTATAAATTCAGCATCCACACTATCTACAATCATAAGTGAATATATAATATCTCTAAAATTAAATACTTCAAACACACCATCTTTTTTGACTATATTATCAGAAGCAAATCCTATAACTTTTTCATTGTTATCAGAAAAATAATAAGGGGTCAACATTACAATCTTTATATTGCTGTCTTCATCTATCAATAATGATAAAAACTCCCTTGTTCTTGTTAAGATTATAGTTTCTTCATCTATCTTAATATTTGTTTCATCTTCATTTGAAATAATATGTGCTTCATATAAAAGAATATTTATCATATTATCTAAAATCTTTTCTGCTTTATTATTATATGATATAAGCTCCTGTTTTGTTAATTTAAAAAACTCATCATAATTAAGCTGAAAAAGGTTCATATAAGCATTTGCTTTTACTCTTTGCAGCTTTGTTATATCTGCCTGCATATCAGCATCTATAAAACCAAGACTACCCATTTTCTCCATTATTTCTCTGTGAATTTTTTCTGCATTTAGTGGATTTGCCTGTATTTCTGCCATTTTTTCCTGTATATAAGACGACATAGCATCATGTTTCGCTTCTTCTATTACTCTTCTACTCTCGTATGCTTCATTATCTTCTTCATCACATTCATCTTCTTCATCATAATCTTCATCATTGTCCTCATTATCGCTTTCAATATCATCTTCAATATTATCATAGCTTGTAAGGTATATATATTCTAATTCGCTTTCATCTTCAAATATCCACTCATACTCATCATGTTCTAATTCGCCAGTAAAGACATCTTTATAAAGATTTACATACATTTTTGATATATCTTGTATCATATTATATGCTGGCAGATATTCTGGCAAATCATCATATATATCCTCCAAACTTTTAACTGTAATAAATATTTTACTGCTGTATTCATTTATGCTTACTATCAATAATATAAGAAATTTCAATAAATAATATAATGTGGCATCATCTTCGTTATTTTTATCATGGTGCAAATGTATTAATATCTCTCTTCTATGTTCTTCTAAAAATTTCTTATCTATATTAGCTAAACCAAATTCTACCGGATCTTTAAGATAGTTTTGTAAAAATATTACTGCTTCATAAAGTTTATCATATAAAACACTATATTCTCCAACTAAATATTTATTTTTTTCTATTTTAAAATCCATTACCCACTTTTCAATATTATCATCATCTATGTTTAAAATATTCCTGTTATGGATAAAATCTTCATCTATTCCGCTGCGGTAATATATGTTAGGAATACCATCTATGCTTTCTTCATAGTTTTCATACTCTTTGCTTTCAAAATACATCTTTTTATATACTTCAACTACTTCTAGTAATAAATCATGCAAAGGAAACCATTTAGGAACAAGGCTGGTAGTGTATTTTTTAACTGTAAATATATCAAGATATGCATCATCACTATACTCATTTACTTCTTCTAAAATTGATGTTAAAAATTTTAATACTTGATAAAGATATGCTGTGCTTTTTGTGCGAATATGAGCAACATTATGAAAATATGTTAAAATCTCTATTTTTTTATCCATATTATCTAAAAGATTTTTATCAACCTGAGATAAGCCAAATGCAACAGGGTCTTTTAAAAACTTCTGCATATATATAATAGTGCCATGTATTTTATCAAAAGCTGCTTTTTCATCCCCTGATAAATGTTTATTTTCTTTAAGTGTAAAATGTAGCAGCTTCTCCCGTGGTGTAAGCTCTCCTTTTTTATGGGAAAACAGATTATCAAAAGCTTCATTACTATTCATTTCACTGCTGCCCTTTTGGCTGTATCTTTCTTCAAACTTCTTTTTTACTCTATCCCAAAATATATTTGACATAATACTCCCCCTGTAAATCAATATATAATAATTTCGCAGTTTATAAAATATTAAATTAAATTGTAATATTTGTAAACACATAATCATATTTACAGTATATTATATTCCAGCCACAATATACCATTGTCATAATGCACAGTCTCAATATTCAATAAATTATAAATATCATATTTTTTAATTTAATTTAAAAAAAACTATTTGACAAAAATTTATAATAATTCATAATATATTTAATTATTCCTATATTTTATATTAAGGGAGATTATATGAGTAATAGAGAATTGCAGGCAAGACTGGAGCAGGCTGTAAGTAATCATGATGTTGATTTAGTAATTCAGGCTATTAGAGATGGTGCTGAAGTAGATGATGGTATTGTATTGCAGGCTGAAAGTGCTTTACAAGATTTAGAAATAGAATATGCTGATGATACAGCTCTTTATGCAGGTAGAACTGCAAAAAATTCAGACATAGATTATATATACAGGATAGTATCAAGATATGCAAAGGGGCAAAAACTTGATACTATCATTAACAGTATGTTTAACAGAAAAACAAAATCTCTAAAAAGTAAAGGTGTAATAATTACTCCTAAAAATAAAAAAGAATTAAAGAAACTTATAACTCTTAAAAGACAATATTTAGGTGATATTGATATTTCCGAAATCAAAGACTTATCTGGCTTGTTTGAGGACATGCATAAGACAAAAACGATGAGATTAGATTATAATGATGATTACGATAATGTTTTTAAGTATGATGAAGTATGCAGAACAGATTATGGCGGCATAGACCGCTGGGATACAAGCCATGTAGAATATATGAACAGTATGTTTTATGGATTTGATTTTAGCGAGATTAGCGATGATAGTCCGCTTTTTAAATGGATAAGCAGTTTAGATGTATCAAATGTAAAAGATATGGGATATATGTTTGCAGATTCAAAAGATTTTAATGTGGATATAAGTGACTGGGATACATCAAATGTTATAAATATGAGTTATATGTTTAAAAATGCATCAAAATTTAATCAAGATATAGGCTCATGGAACACTTCAAATGTATTATGTATGGTTGGAATGTTTGACGGAGCAGAAAGCTTTAAACAAAATATAGATAACTGGGATACCAGCAGCATAAATAAAGATTATAGAACATCCAATGAAAAAATGTTTAATTTTATAGATTACAGGAAATTATGCAACTATACACAATTTAAAAACTGTCCTACTGTTCCTGCATGGATAAAAACTCCAGAAAAAGAAAATGGCAAATATATACCTAAAACTAAAATGGAATTAATGATGCTTGTCAGGGATAAAAATGTGTCATTAGCAGATATTGATATTTCCAATATTAATGATTTATCAATTTTATTTCTTCACTGTAACAGGAATTTTGATGGATTAGAAACATGGGATACAAGTCATGTAGAAAATATGAGCCACATGTTTGCTTTTAGCAGTAACTTTAACCATGATATTAGTATGTGGAATACATCAAAAGTAAAATATATGGATGGCATGTTTCAAGAAACTGCTTTTAACCAAAATATAAACAACTGGGATATATCAAATGTAAAAGATATAAATGAAATGTTTAGCAATGCTAGAGAATTTAATCAACCCTTAGATAAGTGGGATACTTCAAATATAGAAAATATGTATGGATTATTTTGGGCTGCTAAAAAATTTAACCATGATATTAATTCTTGGAATACTTCAAAAGTAAAAAATATGTCAAGAATGTTTCAAAGCATGTCTTTTAATCAGCCACTAAATAATTGGAATACCAGTAAAGTTACTAATATGGAATCAATGTTTAAAAATAATAAAGATTTTAACCAAAATATCAGCAGCTGGAATGTATCTAAAGTAACAAACTTTAAAGGTATGTTTAACAATGCAGCTTCATTCAACCAGCCGCTTAATGACTGGGACATATCAAATGCCACATCTTTAAAAGAAATGTTTTATGAAACTAAATCTTTTAACCAGCCATTAAATAATTGGAATACTTCAAAAGTAAAAAATATGCATAGTTTATTTTACAAAGCAGAAAGTTTTAATCAATATATTGGCGACTGGGATGTATCAAAGGTTACAGATATGAGTTCTATGTTTAATGATGCAAGCAGTTTTAATCAAGATTTAAGCAACTGGAAACCAAAAAGTATAAAAAAATTGAGTTGGTTTTTAGAAAATGCAAAAACATTTAGATATAACCTTAATAGCTGGGATATAGAAAAAGGCAGTGTAGAAGTATATTGTATGCTTGATGGCACAAAAATACCAAAACCGAAATGGTATTGATCCAGACAATCCTTGGATTAATAAATAATCTATCTAATAATATGAAATATATAGGTTGACACAATCAGCACATTAACTTGTATATAGAAAAAATCACAACTACCCGTTAAACGGGTAGTTTGCTCTTTGGCTGTAAGCCACTATCACTTGCAGCTTCTATTGGTGCTGACTTGTTCAAGTCACATTGCAGTTATTACTATTTTATCACTGACAGTGATATTTTTTACCAGCTACCCTTTAAAAGGGTCGTGATATTCTTTTACATTTAACTTATCTTGTAAAATATCTTCTTTCTCTTGGTCTTGGATATATTTTCTTACAGCTGCTTCATTTAATCCAACTGTGCTTACATAATAACCTATTGACCAAAAATGACAGTTACCAAATTGATATTTCAAATTGGCATACCTTTCAAATATCATTAGAGAACTTTTGCCTTTTAAACAGCACATTATACTTGATACACTATACTTTGGTGGAATTGATAACAGTAAATGAATATGGGCAGGCATTAAATGACCTTCTAGTATTTATATGCCTTAATAAGAACATAAACTCTTTATAATATCTCTTATGCTTTCCATATATTTATTACAAATTATTTTTCTTCTATACTTAGGTGTAAAGATTATGTGATACTTGAATAACCATTTACTATATGATAAACTATGAGACATAAAATCTTCTTGTTATTATAGTTTGCGGTGCAGGAGCAGCCCTGTATTCCAGATTAAAAATACCGCCAGCATAAAATGATAAAAAAATAGAATCGTTATTAATAGTTAGTGTATTTAGTTTAGAATTTATTAAGTTTTCTTTTAATATATTAATAAGTTTATAAAAAGTTAAGCCATCCATAATATACTCAAACAATAATTATTTTTATAATTTTTATATATTATAAAAATTTTGTCTATATTTTTTTTGAACTTTATCAAAATAATCAAGTCTTACTATTATAAGATAGATTTTTTCAACCTCCTATAGAAAAATTAAATGGCAATATCCCCAAATTACCATTTAATCCCTCCTAGAAACTAAAAGGTAAATGCCAGCATCACCCAAGTGTTGGCATTTTACTTTTTTAAACCATGTTCCATATGAATTTTAAAGTTAACAAGTATTAAAATGAAGTTCTACATTAGAATTATCCTGTACGCAATAAAGCATACTGTATGATGAATAATTTCCTGCACCCAAATCTACCCCCCCCCTCCGCAGGTACCTGATCATGACCATGTCCTGCATAAAGTAAAATACTGCCATAGATTTATAATTATTTGTTTTCATCTTCTAATAATTTAAAACATAAACATTATTTACTAAAAAATAAAAAATAATATTAAAAATACTCTCATTTCCCCACCTTAAAAAATTTTTTACAATGTAATATCATAGACATATAATAAATACAGTGAAATATTTAAAAAAAATATAGACAAGTATCTATTGTAATAATATATAAATTATTATATATAGACTTAATAATAATATTTGGAGATATGTATGAACGAATTTGATAGATTAGTAGATATAGTAAAAAGACTTCGTGCACCTGAGGGCTGTCCGTGGGATAGAAAGCAGACATTATACAGCTTAAAAGATGCACTTCTTGAAGAAACATGTGAGCTGATTGATGCACTTGATAATAAAGATATAGAAAATATTAAAGAAGAACTAGGTGATGTGCTTTTACATGTAGTATTCCACTCGCAGACTGCCTGTGAAGACGGATTTTTTAATATAGAAGATGTTGCACGGGGGATTAATGAAAAATTAATACGAAGACACCCACATGTTTTTAAAAATGAACACTATGAAACAGCTGAGCAGGTAACAGAAAGATGGAACGAAATAAAAAAAGAAGAAAATAAAGATAAGAAAGCCCCAGAATCTGTCCTTGATAAAGTGCCAAAAAGCCTGCCTTCTTTAATGCAGGCTGAAAAACTGCAGAAAAAAGCATCTAAATATGGCTTTGACTGGGATAACACTGAACAGGTATTTAAAAAACTGCAGGAAGAATTAAATGAACTCCAAGAAGCATATAAAGAAAAAGATAAAGAGCATATCAGCGAAGAACTAGGTGATGTAATATTTGTGCTTTCCCGCCTTGCCTCTCATTTAGACATAAGTGCCGATGAATCTTTAAGAAAAGTAAATAATAAATTTCGCAGACGCTTTGGATTTATTGAAAAATCACTTAAAGAAACAGAAAAAACACTAGAAACTACTACTGTTGCAGAAATGGAAGAAAAATGGCAGGAAGCAAAAAAAAGGGGATTATAGTGCAAAGTTGACTTACACAAAAACTTATACTACAGTCATTTTGAGCCTGATTTTTACAGGCGAAAAATCTAAATCATATATATTGTAGCAGTGTATAATGTATTTTAATTGTCTGTTTTTTAGATTCTTCGCTTATAAATCAAGCTCTGTATGACCTGCAGTTTTCACAATATAAGTCATTTTGAGCAAAGCGAAAAATCTGT
>CAJUJZ010000089.1 GCA_910586745.1 uncultured Mucispirillum sp.
TGCAATCGTTTTTAGATTTTACATAATTTTGCTTTGTAAGATAAAAAACTTGAATAATTGTAATAATTTTAGTAGAATATAAAAAAATTTTGAGAGTAAAGTATTGGTAAAATTTGTTAATGTTGGAGTTTCTTTTACAGGGGGACATCAGGCTTTAAATAATGTTAATGTGGAAATCAAACGAGGCGAGTTTGTATATATAATAGGTAAATCTGGTGCTGGTAAGTCTACATTTTTAAGGCTTATATATGCAGATTGGCTTCCAAGCCGTGGAGTTGTTTCTATTGAAGGCAGAGATATAAATTTAATGAGCAGAATAGAAGTGCCATTTTTACGCCGTCAGATAGGTGTTATATTTCAGGACTATAAGCTTTTAGAAAATTCATCAGTTTTTGATAATGTAAAACTGGGGCTTGATATATTTTATATGAAACGCAGTGCTGCAAGAGAGAGAATATGGCCGCTGCTTAAAAGAGTGGGTATATTTGAAAAGCGTGATGATGTTGTTAAAAACTTATCTGGTGGAGAAAAGCAGCGTGTAGCTATTGCAAGAGCGTTGATTAATGACCCTAAAATTATTTTAGCAGATGAGCCTACAGGCAATCTTGATCAGGAAAATGCAGAAAATATTATGGCAGTATTAAGAGAATGTATAGATACTGGTGCTACAGTTATTATGGCTACTCACGATAAATTTTTAAGGGAAAAGTATCCAGCCCGTGAAATAGAACTTGAAAAAGGCAAAGTTATAAGAGATGAGGTGAAAAATGAGCTCTAAGTTAACTTATCTCTTTATGCGTGGTATAATCAGGTTTTTTTCTATACTGCGTAATAATTTTCTTTCTTTTTTAACTCTTATTACTGTTATTTTTATGTATCATATTTTCTGGGTGGCAGGTACTGGTACGGCGGGTTTTTTAAACCATTTATCACAAGCTAATACAATAAGAGTATATCTTACAAACAATAATGATATTATAGCAGAAGAAATATTAGCATCGATAAAAGTGCTTGATAATGTAACAGATGCAAAATATTACAGTCAGAAGGATGCAAAAGCTTTTGCTGTTGCAAATGCTCCAAAAGCTGCCTCGCTTGAAAGTTTTGCAGAAGAATTTTTCCCATCATTTATAGAAATTTATCCAAGTGACATATTAGAAGAAACTCTTGATAAAATAGTTACAGAAGCAGATCATATTAAAGGTGTAGATGAGGTAAGCTACGGCAAAGAATATATGGTAAAGTTTAAGGCGATTGGCAGAGGAGCATGGCTTTTTATTACAGCTATGAGTGTTCTTTTTGCACTATCTGCTGTTTTTGTAGTTTATAATACTGTAAAGCTTTCATTATATAAATACAGGGAAGAAATTAAGCTTTATTCCCTTGTGGGAGCAACAAGACCTTTTATATCAGTGCCTTATATGTTTGGTGCATTTTTTTTGTCCCTGTTTGCATATATATGCAGTCTGGTAATATTTGCACTATCATTTATTCCTTTCAACAGTCGCATATTAATGCAGGCTGGTATTAATATATATGATATGCCTGATATGAAATATTTTATATTATCTTGTATAACTGTATGTATAATAGGTGTGCTTTCTGCAAAAGCAAGTATTGTATCATTTTTAAAACAGGTATCATCTATCAATGAAGATTAAGTTTTTATTTACTGCCTTATTATTTTTGTTTTACACTTTTTCTGTGTATGCTCAGACTGTATCTTTAGAAGAAATCAATAGAAATATCCGCAGTGAAGAAGCGGAGCTTAAAAAGCTGCAGGCAGAAAAAGTCAGTATTACAAAGCAGATAAGTGTATTATCATCTAAAATGTCAAACTATCGCATACTTATTTATGAGCTTAATAAGGAAAAGAAAAGGTGTGAAAGCAATATAAGCAGTATTCGCAGTAATATAGTAAAAGTTTCAAAGGAAATTGATGAAAATAAAAAGGATATTGCAAAAAGCAATATGTATATGATAGATAATATGGGTTATTCAGATATTAAGATTATTACCATATCTGAAAAACCTGAAGATACTGTTACAATTCTTGAAATATTAGGGAAAGCAGGTATTAATTTAAGGCTTAAAATAGATAAACTTAATGAAGATGTTAAAACACTTAAAAAATTAAAAGTAGAAGAAGAAGCCCGAGTTTTAGAGCTTGAATCATTAGAAGAAAGCAGAAATAGTGCTGTTAAAGAATTACAGGCAGAAAAAAAACGCTATAATTCTATGATAACTATGATTAAGCATGATGAAGCAGGCAGAAAAGAGTATATTGAGCTTTTAAAATTCCAAAGAAAAGAGCTTGATGAACAGATAAGGCTGCAGGCAGAAAAAGATGAAAATGCTGCCCCTGTTGCTCAGCGGGAAAATAATTCATACAATAATCAAGGCAGAATAAAAACTTTTGGTGAAGATAAACCTGTTGCAGCAGCTATGGCAGATGATTCTCCATTTGGCAGACTAGTAAGAAATCTTCCTGTTCCTGTAAAAGGTAAAATAATTGAGCCGTATGGTGAACATATATTGGCAGATGCTGGTGTTAAGATAATGCATAAAGGTATAAAAATATCACCAGAAAGCACCACTCGGGCAAAAGCTGTAGCAGACGGCATAGTAGTTTTTGCAGATAATGTAAAGAATTTTAACAATCTTGTGATTATTGACCACGGTTCATCATACTATACTGTTTATGGAAATATGGATACTCTGCTTGTAGAAAGTGGCAAAAAAGTCCGTCAGGGCGATGTTTTAGGGGATATTTTAGTGGATAGGGCAGTAGAGGCACCATATCTTTACTTTGAGCTTAGGAAAAAAGAACAGGCATTAAATCCTAGTTTGTGGTTTAAAAAAGGTTGATATATCTTGAAAATAGTTTATATAATATAAAGTTGAATTTTTAAATTGGAGTTATATATGAAAATTTTCCAAAAAGTTTTATTTATAGTAGTTCCTGTAGTATTTATTTCATTTGCTGTTATACAGTTAAGCAGTAATGGTACAAACAGTGAGGCGTTTGCCGCATCAAATAGTAATGATGCGGGTATAAATAATTTATTAGCACAGGTATCTTCAAAAGGTAAATATAATCCAGATGACCAGTATCAGGCTCTTGAAACATTTATGGGAGTTCTTGATTTAGTTGATAAAAATTATGTAGAACCAATAGATAAAAAAGAAGCCATTTATGGTGCAATAAAAGGTATGCTTGAAGAATTAGACCCACATTCTTCTTTTATGACACCAGAAGAATTCAGCAGTTTTCAGCAAAGCACAAGCGGTTCTTTTGGGGGTTTAGGCATAACTATCACTATGAAAAATGACTTACTAACAGTAATGAGTGCAATAGAAGACACTCCAGCATGGCAGGCAGGCATTAAAGGCGGTGATGTTATTGCATTAATTAATGGCGAACCTACAGCAAATATGACTTTAGATGAAGCTGTTAAAAAAATGCGTGGTAAATCAGGCTCCAAAATTAAGCTTACTATTACAAGAAAAGGTGAAAATAAGCCTATTGACTTAACTCTTACAAGAGCAATCATTAAAATAAAATCAGTAAAATATGAAATGATTGATAAAGAACTTGGTTATATCAGACTTACACAGTTTCAAGAAAATTCATACAGAGAAATGACTGAAGCAGTTAAAGCATTAAATAATTCTGGAGCAAAAGGTTTAGTGCTTGACTTAAGAAATAATGGAGGCGGTTTATTAAACGAAGCTATTTCTATTGCAAGTATATTTTTACCAGTAAATCAGACAGTAGTTTTTACAAGGGAAAGAGATAAACAGGAAAAACATTATAAAACAGAAGCAGTTAATTTTTCAAACAGAACAATACCTATGGTTATAATAGTTAATGAATGGTCAGCATCAGCTAGTGAAATTATAGCAGGCTCTATGCAGGATTATAAAAGGGCAGTAATTGTTGGTAAATCTACTTTTGGAAAAGGCAGTGTTCAATCTATTGTGCCGCTTCCTGACGGTTCAGCTGTTCGTCTTACAACATCAAGATATTATACACCTGCAGCACGCTCTATTCAGGGTGTAGGTATTAAGCCTGATGTGGAAGTAGAGCCGGGTATTATTGAATATAATTCTGATTATTATGTTATAAAGGAAAAAGATTTATCTGGCCACTTAAAAGGCGAAAATGAAAGAGATAATAACAGTGCAGCTGTAGATGATGCAATAAAAAGAGCATCTCAGGTATTGCCTTTAAATGATGATTTACAATATATTTCAGCAGTTCAAGTATTAAAAGGTATGTTAGTATATGGCAGCTCGTCAAACAAATAAGCGACCTGCGGGCAGAAAAACTACTACCCGCAGGAAAACATCAAAATCTAAATCAGCAGGGGGTGGTGTATTTTTAGGCATCGGACTTATTGCTGTGCTTATTGCTTTAATAAGTTTCAGCATTATGAGCATTACTGGCTCAAAAGATAAAGAAGAACCTAAAACAGTAACTGTTATCCCTGCTCAGAAAAAAGAAACTGCAGAGAAAAAAGAGCAGAAAGAAGAAAAACAGCAGAAACAGCAGGCTGCAAAAACTGTTCCTGTGCCTAAAAAAGAGTCTGTTAAAAAAGAAGAACCAAAAAAAGAAAAAGAACAGGAAACAGTTAATCATAATGATATAACAGATTTAATTCGTCTTGTGCTTTATGACCATGAAATAAGCCGTTCATCTGTTAAAGAGCGTCAGTCAAAAACAAGCACAGGTAAAGAAATAACATATTTTGATATTACATGTGATGAAAATATGCAGCGTGGCATAACTTCTGCCATAAGCTCTATACTTAGAAAGCACGGCTATAAAGTGGAATCTGCTCAAAATAAAGTAGTAGGCAGTAGTAAAAAAGATGAGTTTAATATTGTATTAAAAGCACCTAAAAAAGAAGTTGTTAAAAAAGAAGCACCTAAAAAAGAAGAAGTAGTAAAACAGGAAGAAAAGAAAGAGCCTGTAAAAGAAAAACCTCAGGTGGCAGAAACTCCAAAATATCCACCACTTCCACCATATTCTAAAAAACAGGTTAAGTTTGCAATACTTCTTGATGACGGCGGAAATAGTGCAGAACTTGCAAAAGAATATGCAGATATAAAATATCCTGTCGCTGTTGCAGTGCTGCCCCATTTAGAGCACAGCAGATATACAGCTCAGATAGCAAAAAAAGCAGGAAAAACAGTATTTCTTCATTTTCCAATGGCACCAAAAAGCTATCCAAATACTGACCCTGGCAAGGGAGCAGTGCTTCCAAATATGCCGGAACTTTTAATTGCTGGTGTTGTAAAAGAAAATTTTGAAAGTTTAGGTGTTAAGTTAGACGGTTTTAATAATCATATGGGCTCAGCTATTACAGAAGATGCTCATAAAATGTCGCAAATATTAAATGCATCTAAACAGTATACAAACAGATTTATAGACAGCCGCACAACAGCACAGACAAAAGCTTATGAAGAATGCAGGAAAGCTGGATATAAATGCGGGGAAAACAGGTTATTTTTAGATAATGATAACAGTGTTGAAGCGATACTTGCAAAAATTTATGAAGCAGCAGAAAAAGCAAGAGATGACGGCAGTATTATCGCTATAGGTCATATTCGTCCAAACACTTTAGCAGCATTAAAAATAGCACTGCCACAGCTTGAAAAATTAAACTATCATGTAGTTGATATTAAAAAGCTTACTAATTAAAGGTTATTATGATTGTTTTAGGTATAGAAACATCATGTGATGAAACATCTATTGCAGTATTTTCTTCTAAAGAAGGCACATTATGCAGTAAAACTTTTTCTCAGGCAGATATACATGCAGCATTTGGAGGAGTTATTCCAGAGGTAGCATCAAGAAACCATATCCAGAAAATTGAGCCGTTATATCATGCCTGCATGGAAGAAGCTTTGATTACAGGCAGGGACTTAGATATTATAGGTGTAACAAATGCACCTGGGCTTATTGGTGCATTATTTGTAGGTGTTTCATTTGCTAAGGGGCTTGGTTATGCACTGCATAAGCCAGTTATGCCAGTTCATCATTTAGCAGCACATATTCTTGCAGCAGAACTTTCATATAAAGAATTAAAGCCGCCATATACTGCATTAATTGTTTCAGGCGGTCATACTCATATTTTTGATGTAGATGAAGCATTAAACTTTACACTTATTGGCAGAACAATAGATGATGCAGCAGGTGAAGTTTTTGATAAAACAGCAAAAGTTATGGGCGGCCCATACCCTGGCGGTATATTTATACAAAATCTGGCAGAAAAAGGCGACAGGAATGCAGTAAAATTTCCACAGGCCTTTAAGGGAGAAATAAAATTCAGTTTCAGCGGCTTAAAAACTGCAGTTATGAATACAGTGCAGAAAAAAGAATTTTCTCTTGAAGATATTGCAGCATCATTTCAATGGACTGTAGCTTCCACATTAGCAGATAAAACATTTCAGGCAGCATCTTTTTTTAAAAGGGATAAGATAGTTGTTGGCGGCGGTGTTGCAGCAAATCAGGAAATAAGGCGTGTATTTAATGAAAGAGCAGGAAATAGTAAAAATATAAGTGTGTATTTTCCAGAGTTTGCAAGATGTACAGATAATGGCGAAATGATAGCCTATGCAGCATACAGGTTTTATAAATTCAGAAACTTTTTAAATTACAAAGGCAGTGCATATGATACAAAGCATAGTATTGGTTTATAATAATGTCAGATTTTTTTAAAGAAAACTTATTAAAAAATGACATGGTGGCAGCACCGCTGGCAGGTTATTCTCATTTACCTTATAGAAGAATACTTCGTAAATTTTTTAATGGTATAATATATTCAGAAATGATTTCTGTAGAAGGTCTTGCAAGAAGAAATAAAGAAACAATGGAATATCTTGACAGGGTAGAAACAGATACTCCACTTGTGTTTCAAATTTTTGGTGGAAAGCCTGAAAATTATGCAGAAGCTGTGCGTGTGGTAGAAAATGAATGTCAGGTAGATGCTTTTGATGTAAATATGGGCTGCCCTGTAAAAAAGGTAATAAAAGCTGGTGGCGGTTGTTCACTTCTTGGAGATTTAGGCAGAATACAGGCTATCGTTTCAAATATCAGAAGTGCAACATGCAAGCCTTTTTCCATTAAAATACGCATAGGGCTGGAGCAGAAAAATCTTGTATATAAAGAGATTTTAAAAATAGCAGAAAGTGAAGGCGTTAATGCGTTAATAGTTCATGGCAGAACAAAACGAGATATGTTTGGCGGCACTGTTCGCCTTGATATACTGCAGGAAATAGCAGATATGGCAAGTATTCCTGTAATTGGCAATGGTGGAGTAGCAGGCTGTGACACATATAAGGAAATGAAAGCAACAGGTGTTAATGGCATTATGCTTGGAAGAAGTATGATGAAAGCACCGTGGGTATTTAAGGCGATAGAAGATAAATGCAGCGATGCAGATTTATATAATTATTTAGCTCCAAAAGAAATTGGTAATTTATTAATAGAGCTTTGGGGCTATATGTTAGAGCATGCATTGGGCAGGGGTATGAAAGAAACCCATTATATGCATGTATTAAAAAAGTTTGCTGTATGGTTTTGCAAAGGTCAGGAAAAGGCAGCAGAATTTAGAACAAATATATATAAGACTAACGGCATAGATGAAGTGCTTGCATTAATAAGGCAGTTTTACGGCTGTTAGTAAAGAGATATTCCATCATTTTATATAATTTATAAAGTATTAGTATTTTTTATATAGTTCCTTCGCATTCAATACCTGCTCAGGAAGACATATTTGAGTGTATCAGCAGTTATGTGCAGTATGAAATATGTAAAATTAAAAAGCAATATATAGCCGAATAAATTATTTTATACTTTGAAGTGTCTATTCTGAGCATAGCGAAGAATCTTTATATTAATTTAAATTATAATACAAAGAATGTTTGATATTATAAGAAATAAACACCTGCTTATATTTAGTTTATTTTGATAAGTTTTGCCTAATCTCTTAAAAATGGCAGGAATTTAAATTTTCTTTCAGGCAGTGGTTCATCCTGATTATTTTGTTCTGGATTATTTGTAACATCATTTCTTTGGTTATCAAAAGCTGATGCTGGTGGAGTGTTTTGAGTATTTTCTTCTGCTGGAGTAATTGGTACAGTAGTAACAGGTGCTAAAACATTTGGTTTATTAATATTATCAGTTACTGCATTAGAATTAATAGATGCTGTATCAACTGCCAGTCTAAAACCAAGTCCTGCATATCTTAAAGAAGTTCTTTCATCTTTTACAACTTTTCTCATTTCTTTAGGGCCGTCACTAAAGCCGCCGCCTGCAACTGCAAGGCTTGCAGCCCCGAGCAGGTTAGCGCATGTATTAGTTCTGTCACTTTCTGAGTTGCAAAACCATTCTTTTACATTGCCAAATAAATCATAATACCCTTTACTGTTAGCACTAAAAGAGCCAACAGGTGCAGTATTAGGGAATTTATCGTCACATTCAAAGTAAGCATTGCCAAATCTGTTTACTGCATTAGATGAAATATCGTAAAAGTTTGCATAAGAACACACATCATCTCTATTTATACGAACTTCGCCAACAGCTTCTTTCCATTCAGCCACTGTTGGAAGCCTGTAATTAGACTGTGTTGCTGCATTTAATGTATTTAAAAATTTCTGAATATCACCAATAGAAACAGATTCTACAGGATAAGAGCCGCCTTTATTAAAATAAAATGGAGCTGTATTCATTACTTTATACCACTGCTCTTGAGTTACTTCATAAACAGCTAAATAAGTTTTATTATTAAGTTTTTTAAACTCAATACCAGAGTAGCTGTCTATAAAGGATGGCTTATCAAAAGCAGCAGCATATAACGGCATAACAATAATACACAATAACATTAGTAATTTTTTAACCAAAATAATTCACCGTAATAAATACTATCCATAAAATATTATAATCGGAATTATTATATATTTTAATAAGTATATTATCAAGTAAAAATATTATTTTTTATATTGAATGTAAAATCTAAAAACGATTGCAGCAATTTAAGCAGTTGTTCAATTTTTCATAAAATATATCATCAGCCGTTTTATAATTAAATAATTTTCTAGGGTAATTATTCATTCAGCCTTATATTTTTTAAGGCTATATACTAGTATATCATGTCTATATATAATAAAATATTACATA
>CAJUJZ010000090.1 GCA_910586745.1 uncultured Mucispirillum sp.
GTGGAATTATCCACCTTTTGCCGCAGAAATACATGATAATAAATTATACGGCAGAGGTGCTATAGATAATAAAGGACCATTAATTTCTGCATATACAGCTGTTAAAATTTTAAAAGAAGCTGGAATAAAATTTAATAAAAGATTTAGAATAATTGCAGGCTGTGATGAAGAAACATCTATGCGATGCTTAAAAAGATATAATGAAACTGAAGAAATGCCTGTATTTTCATTTTCACCGGACGCAAATTTCCCTGCTGTATATGCTGAAAAAGGTCAAATGCAGATAACAATGAAAAGAAATTTTACACTTCAAGGTTTTGAGCCAATTAAACTTTTAGGGCTTACATGCGGTGAAAGAATAAATGTTGTGCCAGATACTGCATATGCTTATTTTGCAGGAGATTTAGCTAAAATAAAAAGACAGCTTGAAGAAATAGCTGGTGATGATTTAGAAATAGATTATTATCAAGATAGTTATTTACAGGTAAAAGCAGTTGGTAAATCTGCACATGCTATGAACCCAAAAAAAGGTGTTAATGCAATGTATAAATTGCTGCATTACCTTGCCCACCCTTCTTTAGATTATGGTTCATGGGAACTTATGCTGTGGATTAGGCAGGTTGCATTTCTTTTAAATGATGAAGTAAGTGATGGCAGAAGTTTTGATATAAACTGCTGTGATGATGTTTCTGGCAGCTTAACAATAAATCTTGGAATACTTAGATATAAAACTGAAGATTTAACATTAAAATTTGATATAAGATATCCTGTTACAATGAAAAGCTCTAAAATGGAAAATAAAATCAATAATCTTGCTGAAAAAATAATGATGCTTACACAAATAAGTAAACATATCCCACCATTATATGTTGATAAAAATAACCCATATTTACAAGAACTTTTAAAAGCATATCAGGAAGTTACTGGTGATAACAGTGAGCCTGTTGCAATAGGTGGTAGAACTTACTGCACTATGATGCCTAATTCTCTTTCTTTTGGTGCTAATTTTAAAGATGATGAAGAACTGGCTCACAAAAATAATGAATATATAAACTTAGATAAATTTAAGAAATTAATTAAAATATATACTAAAGCATTATTAAACTTAAATAATATGTAAAAAATTAAAAGGCGAAAATGTATATTTTCGCCTTTTATTTTATCTAATTTTTTGTTCTTTCTTCTGATTTTGCAAGCATCCAGTATGTAACACCTAATACTAAAATACCGCCAAGCATTAGTATCATAGTTTTTGTATTACTTGCATCATGTTTCAATGTCATAATCAATACTTCACGAATAAATGCAATTAATACAACACCAACAAAGATACTAATCTTAAACTTATCACCTTTCAGCATCTGTATTTCTGAATTTATAAGTTCTATTAATACCCATAAAACAAGCAGTGAGCCTAATGCTGTAACGAATAACTTATCTGGTGCAACATCTTTTAAATCCCATAAGCTCCAAATAAAAAATCCTACACCTGCTATAGTCATTATCATTAAAAATACAAGCAGCATAGAATGAGTCACAAGAGATGCTTTTTCTGCCCATACAAGTATTTTATTTTTCATTTTTGATGTATGGCTTGTAGATTTATCTCTTGGAACATAAGTATTCATTGTAACATAAATTGCAGCATTTATTACTTTTGTATATGCTTTTAAGATACCTTTATAATCCCACTCACATTCGCATATTTCAATAAGCTTATTTTGAAACCATATACGAATAAAGCTGAAAAGTTCTGCAATACGCTCGCCAGAAAAAGCACCTTTTGGAACCTGCTGCAGATTAAAGTCACTTACAAATTCACTAAAATAGCCATTCAGCCTGCCAGAAATAACTGCACTATACCAGCTGGAAAGTTTTTCTGTATTTAATTTATCTATTATATTGCCATATTCTGACATAAATAATGTATCTTTTTGAAGATATGATAATACATCATTTATAAAAGCCGCCTCATACTGCTGCATCTGCTCTTTAATAGATAAAATATACTCCATATCCGATTCTGCTAAATCAAATCTGCCTAAAATCTCTGTATAATATACCATTATTTTTACTCCAAATAAAACAACTTATAAATTTAGTTTTATCTCAAAATTTATAATATAAATAATTTGATAAAAAACAGTATCATTTAAAAATAATACACTGCATTAAAATATATCAGCCCGCATAAGCGGGCTGAATTACAAAATATATTTATTTTTATAACTTACAGTATTTCAATGCCTTTGGATGATATGTAAGCTCATCTAAAAATGAAAGATGGGGTATAGTGTCTTCCATTTTCTCTTTAGATGTAGGGAAGAAAAGCCCTTTAGAAGTAGTTATTATTTTGCCATCCATATCAGTAATCTTACCCTTTGTAGAAAACATACCACCACGCTCTGCCCCAACATATTCTGCAGTTAACAGCAATGGTTTACCAATGGGTGCATTTCTTTTATAGGTAACACTTAACTCTCTAGTAAAAAGAAATGTTTCTATATCAGAAAATATAAAGGCAGACCATCCCATAGCTTCATCAAGTATTGATGACAATACACCACCGTGAGTTATATGTGGAAAACTGTTAAAATGTGGTGCAAAATTTAAGTCTACTTTAACACTATTATCCTGCACATAAAACTGCACATGCAGACCATGAATATTATTATGTCCGCAAACAAAACAGCCATCAGAATATGGCAGATATAATTTTTCACTCATATTACGCCCATTTGGCTTTATTTAACTCAAATGGATTTTTTAAGAACCTGTGGAAAGGTGTTACTAAAAATCCAACTTTTAATTTACCAGAACGAGTTAATGTATATGAAATACTAAACATATCGCTGCTTTTTTCCTGATTTAAGCGGATAAATTCAGGGTCTTTTAAGCTGCCGCTTTCACCATCATACTCCACAACAGCAAATACGCCTAAATGCTCAGCAGCTGTTCCGTTAGTATTAACCTGAGCTGTAAATTTTACAGTTTCGCCAGGAACAAAACCTTTTGGAGCATCTACTTCAGAGCTGATAAATGATACACCATCCCATCTGTCTAATATTTGGTTATACCATTCAAGATATTTTTTAGCCTCTTCAAAGCTATTTGCTTTAAATTCTTTCTGCAGTTCATGAAGAGGTACATAATACTGGTCTGCATAATTCATTAACATTCTTGATGTATTAAAGTAACTTGGAACTGTTCTTAAGTTTTCTTTAACCATTTTCAGCCATTCTCTAGGCATACCAGATTTATCTTTTGCATAGAAAACTGGAATAATATCTTTTTCAAGAATATTATAAATTTCCATACTTTCAACATAGTCTTGGTATCCATTGTCTGGATATTCTTCGCCTGCACCAATTGCCCAGCCATTTTTAGCATTAAAGCCTTCATCCCACCAGCCATCTAGTATAGATAAATTTAAAGCACCATTGGCACTTGCTTTCATACCAGATGTTCCAGAAGCTTCCATAGGTCTGCGAGGGTTGTTGAGCCAAATATCTACACCACGAGTCATATAGCGTGCTACTTCTATATCATAGTCTTCAATAAATACAATATGTTTACGGAATTCTGGTTTTTTAGCTATATGTATAATTTTTTTGATAATTTCTTTACCTTCATTATCTTTTGGATGAGCTTTACCTGCAATAATAAACTGAATAGGTCTCTCTGGATTGCTGAAAAGTCTTTTTAATCTTTCTTCATCCATAAATAAAAGATAACCGCGTTTATATGTTGCAAAGCGTCTTGCAAAACCTATTGTTAAAGCATCAGGATTTAATATATCCTCTGCCTCTAATAATTCACTTGCACTGCCGCCATTTTCATGAATAGTTTCTTTTGTAGTTCTACGAATAAATGAGACAAGGCGTTCCCTTTGGTTGCGTTTCATATCAAATAAAACATTATCAGGAATATTATTAACTTTTTCCCATATATCAAAATCATAAGGTTTAGATGACCAGTCTTCTGATACATAGCGGGAAAGAATATTTTTCATATCGCTTGACATAAATGTAGGTAAATGCACACCATTTGTTACATGACCTATTGGCACTTGTGATAAAATAGCCTGAGACCACATAGAATGGAACATTTCACGGCTTACTTTACCATGAAGCTTAGCAACACCATTTCTATATGTAGAAAGATTAATACCACATACTGCCATATTAAATGGTTCATTAGCATTGCTTCTATCTTTTCTGCCAAAGCTCATAAGCATATTTAAGTTAATACCTACTGGCTCATAAATACCGCTTAAATACTGTTTAATTTGGTCCATACTGAAAACATCAAACCCAGCTGGAACAGGTGTGTGAGTAGTAAAAAGAGTGCTTTTACGAACAATTTCTGTTGCAAGGCGGAAATCTAAGCCCTGCTCTATAAGCTGTTTTAAACGCTCAATAGAAACAAATGCAGGGTGACCTTCATTTAAATGGTAAACTGTTGGCTGTAAGCCCATTGCAGCTAATGCTCTAACACCAGCAATACCAAGCACTATTTCCTGACGGATACGCATGTTGCTGTCGCCATCATAAAGTTTACCTGTAATAATTCTATCATCTGGATGATTTTCTGGAACATCAGTATCCAAAAGAATGATTTCCATTAAACCTACTTTTAATTTCCATACTCTGATTTTAACATCTCTTTCACCAATTTTCATTTCAAGAGTAATTTCTTTACCATTTTTATCTTCTGCTCTAGTAAGAGGCATAAGATAAAATTCATTATATGGATAGCGTTCCTGCTGCCAGCCATCTGAACTCATATACTGGTGAAAGTAACCATTTCTATAAAGCAGACCAACTGCTACAAGAGGTATACCCATATCAGAAGTTGATTTACAATGGTCGCCAGATAAAATACCTAAGCCTCCAGAATAAAGCTGAACAGATTCATGTATACCATACTCTGCAGAAAAATAAGCAACAAGCATATCAGATGCATCTTTATGGGCTTTAGTAAACCAGCGAGGCAGTGACATATATTGTTGAAAATCTTCATATACATCATTTAAACTTGCCATAAAAACATCATCATCAATTAAGCGTTTACAGTCATCCATAGTAAGTGCTGAAATAACAGCAAGTGGATTATGCTCAGATTCTTCCCAGAGTTTTTCATTAATATTTTTATAAAGAGCTGTTGCAGGAGAGTTCCATGCAAACCAAAGATTATAAGCCATTGCTTCCAACGGTTTCAGCTCTGCAGGGAGCTGCACTTTCACTTCATACTCACGAATATTCATTCTTCCTCCATATTTCGCAATTTATGTTATTTTATTTATTTACCTGTATGACCAAAACCACCTGCACCTCTTATAGTTTCTGTTAAAGATGAAGTGATTTTAAATTCTGCTCTGCAGTATTTTGATATAACAAGCTGAGCTATTCTATCCTTTTTTTTATATGTAAAAGGCTCACTGCCATGGTTTATCATTATAACACCTATTTCGCCTCGATAGTCGCTGTCAATTGTACCTGGACTATTAAGCATAGTAATGCCGTGTTTTAAAGCAAGCCCGCTTCTTGGTCTTACCTGAGCCTCATACCCTATAGGAAGCTCTATAAAAACACCTGTTTTTATAAGCCTTCTTTCACCTGGATTTAATATACCATCTTCTTTAGATTTTAAATCAGCACCGCTTGCACCTGTTGTTTCATAAGATGGTATTAAATAATCTTCTTCTGCAATTATATTTATATTTACAATATCCATTATCAACCATTATTTATTTTAAATCAATTGAAGTGTATTATCTAGCATAATTATAAAAAAATCAAGTAAATTAATACAAAAAAATATATTTTTTTAAAGCTTTTACTTTAATTAAATAAAATATATTGTATTTAAAAAAATATAAGTTATAATTAATTATTATAAGAACGAGGTAAAAAATGAAAAAAATTATTTTATTGCTGCTTACACTGATTACTGCAGCTGCCTGCCAAAGCAGAATGGATGTTTCTAATGAATTAAAAAAAGCTAACAGCAAAATATATCATTTAACCGCTCCATATAAAAATACTGAAATAACAATCACTTTTTCTGGAAACAGTTTCAGCGGATTTGCCGGAGTAAATAATTATTTTGGAAATATTGAAATAAAAAATAATCAAATACTTATTAAAGATATTGGCAGAACTCGTATGGCTGGACCTGAAAAAATAATGAAAATAGAAGAAAATTATATTAAAAGCCTGCAGGCATCTAACAAATTAAGTGTAAATAATAAAGAATTAAGAATAGGTGATTTAAAATTTATAGAGAAATAAATCTGAAAATTAAAGCTGCATAAAAATATTAATTACCTATTATTTAAAACAATTTCATTTATACTTTTGAATGAATTAAAACAATCTTTTAAGATTTATAAATAATTGCTTAATATTAAAATATTTAAACAATCAAAATTAATATTATTTTACTGCTGCAAATTTTATAAAGTTAAAATGATTTATTTATGAAATTAAAAATATTATTAAAGTCAATAATAAGCAAAAATAATCCCTGTTTAAAAACAGGGATTTAATTTATTTAAGCATTTTCTTCTGATTTATCTTGTTTTTCTGCTTTTTCTGGTTTTGGTAAAAGTGCTTTTCTTGAAAGCTCCATTCTGCCATTTCTGTCTTTACCCATATACATAACATCTACTTTATCGCCTACTTTTAAGTAGTCTGCAATAGATGGTATTCTTTCATGAGCATACTGAGATATATGCAGTAAACCTTCAAGTCCTGGAAGTATTTCCACAAATGCACCATATTCCATAACTTTTTTAACTATTGCAGTATAAGTTTTACCAACAACAGCTTCTGCAATAGTTGCTTCAATCATATTAACAGCATTATCAATCGTTGCCTGATTTTTACCAAATATATTAACAATACCGCCATCTAATATATCAATGCTTGCTCCTGTTGCTTCTACAATAGCTTTAATATTTTTGCCTTGTGGTCCAATTAAAGCACCTGTTTTATCAGGGTTAATGTTCATTGTAAATACTCTTGGAGCATTAGGATTTAAATCTTTTCTAGGCTCTGGAAGAATTTCTTTATATTTATTTAAAATAAAGAGTCTGCTTTCTTTTGCCTGTGCTAAAGCTTTTGTTAAAATCTCTTTAGATAAGCCTTTAATTTTAATATCCATTTGCAGAGCAGTAATACCCGTTTCTGTCCCTGCTACTTTAAAGTCCATATCACCAAGGTGGTCTTCAAGGCCCATAATATCTGTTAAGATAACATAGTCGCCATCATCTTCCATTACTAAACCCATAGCAACCCCTGCAACTGGTGCAGTAATCTGCAGACCTGCATCCATAATAGATAATGCACCGCCGCAAACTGTAGCCATAGATGAAGAACCATTTGATTCTAATATTTCAGAAACAACCCTTACAGTGTAAGGAAAACTGCTGTCATTAGGAACAACAGCTGATAAAGCCCGTTCAGCTAACGCTCCATGGCCTATTTCACGCCTGCCTGGAGCACCAATTCTACCAACTTCACCAACAGAAAATGGTGGAAAGTTATATTGCAGCATGAAAGATTTATTGCTTATGCCTTCAATACTTTCAAGTGTCTGGCTGTCATTCTTAGAGCCAAGAGTAGCTACAACTAATGCTTGAGTTTCACCCCTTGTAAAAAGAGCTGACCCGTGAGCCATTGGAAGCACGCCTACTTCAATATCAATAGGGCGGATTTCATCAAGAGCCCTGCCATCTGCCCTTTTGTGAGTTTTAACAAGTGAGTTTCTGAACACTATTTTTTCAACTTCTTTTGCAATATCTTTATAAATTCCTTTGTTTGCTTCAAACTCATCTTCACCGCGAGTTTCCAAAACATAGGCCAAATAATCTTCTTTAACCTTGTCAATAGCTTCATAGGATTCAAGCTTGCCTTTTACTGCAAAAGCATCTTTAAAAGCTGTGCCAAATTTATCATAGGCTTCTTGAACTAAATCTTTTGGTAATGAGAAATCAGTATATTCCATCTGTGGTTTGCCAATTTCTGCAGCCATTCTTTCCTGAACTTCGACAAGTTTTTTTATCTGCTCATGACCATATTCAAGAGCTTCAATAACTTCTTTTTCAGTTACGCCGTTCATACCGGCTTCTACCATTGCAATAGCGTCTTTCGTTCCTGCAACAACTATATTCATAGAAAGTTTTTCGTGCAGTTCAACTGGTGGGTTTACTATTAATTCCCCATTCAGCTTACCAATACGAACTCCGCCAACTGCCATACTAAAAGGTATGTCGGAAATCATCAATGCAGCACTAGCAGCATTTAAAGCCAGAATATCAGGCAGACCAATGCCATCAGCCGACAAAACTGTAGCCACCACCTGAGTCTCATTACGAAAACCGTCATCAAATAATGGACGTAAAGGACGGTCAATTAAGCGAGAGATAAGAGTTTCCCTGTCGCTTGGTTTAGTTTCTCTTTTAACATATCCACCCGGAATTTTCCCAACCGAATACATTTTTTCAACATAGTTAACAGTAAGTGGGAAAAAATCTTGATAAGCTTCAGGAGCTTTACCTGCAACAGCAGTAACTAACACTACTGTGCCACCTTGTTTTATCCAAATACTTCCGTTAGCCTGTTTTGCTTTCCAACCTGTTTCAAAAATAATAGGCTCAGCACAACCTGGCAAGCTTATTTCATAGGAATGAATATTTTTTTTCATTTAACTACTTCCTTATGCCTAATGACTCAATTAACGCACGGTAACGAGGGAAACTTTTCTTTTTAAGATAGTCTAAAAGTTTTCGTCTTTTACCAACAAGCATAAGTAAACCACGGCGTGAATGATGGTCTTTAGGATGAGTTTGAAAATGCTCATTTAAATATTCAATGCGTGCAGTAAGTAATGCAACCTGCACTTCTGGAGAACCTGTATCTCCTTCATGTTGTTTGTAACTGTCAATAACTGACTGTTTCTTTTCTTTCTCTATTGCCATTTGGCACCTCCAAAAATTAGATATATAGCATAGTTACATTTATATTACAAGTATTTTTATAAAAAATAAATATTTTTGAGTAAATTCTAAAAACGATTGCGAAAAAGTGAATAAATAAAAAAGTGGTTGTTAAA
>CAJUJZ010000091.1 GCA_910586745.1 uncultured Mucispirillum sp.
CATCATCGTTCACTTTTGACTGGCTCATAACAATTGCATTTCTATTTTCATATTCTTCTATCATTTTAGAAAGTTGTTCAAGTTCATCACCTTCTGGTGTGCCAGGAACTGCATGAAACATTAATTCATCAACTCTATTTAAAGCATGCAAAAACTCTCTTTCATTATTCAGTCTTCTAATCATAACTATCCCTTTAATTAATTATTTTATTACTAATGCACCATCAACAGGTATATCATTTAAAACAGGCATAGGATACGAACTAAACCTGTCTGTATACATAAACCCACCATCTTCTTGCGGATAATATATATATTTTAATACTAAACTTTTACATTTTTCATAATCTATTTGAAAGACTACATTTTTATAAAAGTATGTTTTTAAATTGCTTAGAGAGTGAATATCTGTGATAATATCCCCATTATCATATTCACATTCCATAGACATATTTAAATTTGTCATAAATGTGCTGCTTACATTTTTAACTGCAGAGTTTATGTATCCGCCATCAGTGTTGTAGTATACACTTATATCTATATTACTCATATTATTTTTATACAGGCCATCCAAATTATCATAACCAAATAATGTACCTGAACAGCCTGTTATAAAACTTATAAGCAGTATAATAATATAATTATTTATTATCCTCTTTTTTCTCATCATTTTCAACAGTTTCTGCTTTAACATCTACAATATTTTCATCTTTATCATCAGATTTCTTTTTACCAAAGCCGAATTTTAAGTTGCCTTTAATAGCTTCTATTTCTGTTTCCATTTCTTCTATTTTTTCAGAAATCTGCACAATAGAGCTGTATTCCGGTTCAAAAAGAGATGCATCTATTTCGCCTTGCTGAATAAGTTTAAGCAGGCGTTTACTCATTTTATGCATTTTCTCATTATAAGTTTTGTTAAAAGAATTGATTTCTAATTTTAAACGAGAAATTTTGTAAACTTTTGCTGTTTCTTCTGTAACATTATTAAGTGTTTTTGCAAACCAGTCTTTTCCTTCAGATTTATCCATAATCAGCCTCCTGTTATTTGACTTACCAAATTAGTTATCCTGTTATTCATCATATATAATAATACAATTAATGTAAAATTAATTGCAATAGAAATTATAAGCAGAAATACAAGTGCATTAATAACAGATAATTTTTTCTTCTTTTTTTTATATAAGATTATACCGCTTCTGTTATCCTGCTCATCTATTTTTTTAAAATAGTATTCAAAAGATGAGTCATAAACATGTATCCATGGGCCGTAGATACTTGCAATATAATCACCAGCTAAAATAGAGCCTGTTTTTATACCTAAAACAACATCATCATATGATAGTTTCGTTTTAATAAACCCGCCAGATAAACGGACCTTAAACTGAGTGCTTTTTTCAGCAATATTGTATTCTGCATCACAGCAGGAGCATATGGCAATACCTTTTCTAATGTTTACTATCTGGTTAAAACATTCTGCACAGAGTATTCTCAATTTTCCCACCGTTTATAGCAGTTATTATCTATTTTTAAAACATCAAGCACTTTTCCTGTTACAAAATTCACTAAATCATCAATAGTTTCTGGCTTATTGTAAAAACCAGGAGCAGCAGGAATAATTACTGCACCAGACTGAGAAAGCCTTGTAAGATTTTTTAAATGTATAGTAGACAAAGGCATTTCTCTAAAAAGCACAACTAAAGGACGCCTTTCTTTTAAAGCCACATCAGCACATCTTTCTATTAATGAACCACTTATACCATTTGCACATCTGCCCACAAAGCCCATAGATGCTGGGGCTATAATATAATGCTCAACTTTAAATGAGCCGCTTGAAACAGATGCACTTAAATCATTATTGTTATGTATTGTAATATTTTTTATACCGTTAGATTTATACATATCTTCAATACTTTTATAAGTTACACCAGTTTCTGCCTGAGCATTTGCCAGTGCTTCATTAGCTGCTGCAGTATGCACTTCATATCCTGCATTTTGCATAGCACGAATTATACCAAAGCCATAAAGAATACCACTTGCTCCAGTTAAAGCAACAAATGAGCGTTTCATTATTTACCCACCCATATATCTGTAATTGTAAAAATCATAATTGTAATACTAATATAAGCATTCATATTGAAAAATGCCATATTAAGTTTTGATAAATCATCTTTTGACACTAAACTGTGTTCATAAGCCATTAATGCTCCAGATAACAGCACACCTGCCAAATAAATATATCCTAAATTAGTAAAAGCCATTAATGATATAAATAAGCAGATAGCAGCAGCATGTAATATTCTTGCAATAATTAATGAGCCGCCTGTACCAAAAACTGCAGGGATAGAATGCAGCCCTTCTTTTATGTCATATTCTATATCCTGAACAGCATATAATATATCAAAGCCTGCTACCCATAATATTACAGCACTTCCTAATATAAAAGGCGCTGTATCTATGCTTCCAGTTACAGCAATCCATGCACATATTGGTGCAAGCCCTAAAGCTATGCCTAAAATTATATGACAGAAGTTTGTAAACCTTTTTGCATAAGCATATAATATAAATATTAATACAGGAATAGGGGAGAGCATTGCTGTTAACCTGTTAAGCATAAAAGCTGCAGTAAAATATAATGCAAGGCTTAATAAAATATAAAATAATGTGGTCTTTTTAGAAATATTACCTGCA
Organism: uncultured Mucispirillum sp.; assembly: GCA_910586745.1. Classification (GTDB taxonomy): domain Bacteria; phylum Chrysiogenota; class Deferribacteres; order Deferribacterales; family Mucispirillaceae; genus Mucispirillum. The sequence continues at coordinate 2,689 of CAJUJZ010000091.1, forward strand.
GGAATTTCCCTTGAAGCAGTCCGTGGGTTTCGTGCATCAATTTCTGCATCTGCATATCTATTTACACCCATAGCAGCACTTCTTGCACCAACCATTGCAACAACTACCCATAATATGATATTCCATGAAGGCAGTCCGTTTGCCGCTAATATCATACCAACAAAGGCAAAAGGAAGTGCAAAAAGAGAGTGTTCTAGTTTTATCATTTTTATAAAAGCAAAAAAACTTTTCATTAAATGCTCCAAAATTAAATAGTAATAATATTGCTTAAAGCTTCAATAAAATCAGTGCTGTCATTTAAACTTTCTATCCGCACTATATTTTTGCCTGCATTTTTTAATATTGGTATAAGCTGTTCATCAAGCTCTATTAATGTTTCTATATGGTCAGAAATAAAAGATATAGGAACAATAATTATATTATCAATATTTTTATCTTTATAGCTTTCAAGTGTATCAATCATAGCAGGCTGCATCCATTTTACAGGACCTACTTTACTTTGATAAGCAGTCTCAAATGATTTTATACCTGTCATTTTATTAATTATATCAGTGTGATGCCTTACATGTTCTGGATAAGGGTCACCTTTTTCTACATAACTCATTGGAACAGAGTGGGCAGAATAAAGTACATGGCAGTCTTTTATATCTTTATTAAGCTTTTCTGCAGCCTGTAATATTCTTTTAGATATGGCAGTGCAGTATTTTTCATTTTCATACCAGTGTGGTATCACTACACTTTTATATTTATTACTGCCAGAAATATTATACAGTTTTGCAAGCCTGTTAAAGCATGCTTCTACAGTAGTTAAAGAATATTGTGGATAAACTGTTGTAAATATTACTCTTTCACACTCTGTATTTTTAAGCACATTAAGAGCCTCATCAAAAAATGGATGATAGTAGCAGTTTGCTTCTATAACATGCAGCTGCCTGCCTGTATTTTCTGTATAATACTTTTCCAGTGCTTTAAATATTCTTCTATGGATAATATTTTGCGGCGAAGCACCATTATAACCCATTTTTAAATATTCAGGGGCAAGCTTTTTAGAGCGTTTTGCAGCAATTTTTTTAGCAATAAATTTTTGCAGAATATTTCCCACATGAAAGTTTATTATATCTCTGTCTGAAAAAAGATTAAATAAAAAAGGCTCTATAGCTTCAATGCTGTCTGGGCCGCCCATTCCCATTATAAATAATACATCTTTTTTCATTTTAAGCTAAGCCTTTAACAACATCTATTAAGTATTTTACATTTTCAACTGGAGTAGCCGGCATAATTCCATGACCTAAATTAAAAATATGACCAGGGCATAATTTACCTTCATTTATTGCTGTTTCTGCATATTTTTTAATAGATTCTTTATTAGAAAACAGTATCGCTGGGTCAAGGTTGCCTTGTAATGTAAATTTACTGCCAAGTCTGTCATTAGCTTCTTTTAAGCTGATTTTCCAGTCAATACCAATACCTGCACATTTTAGCTCTTTAATAATATCAAAATAAGATGAGCCGTCTTTTGCAAAATAAATAAATGGTGCAGAAATACTTTCGCTTATTTCTTTCACATAAGGAAATACCATTTCTTTATATTCTTCTGGCGGTAAAATTCCTGCCCATGTATCAAACATTTGGATAGCTGCACAGCCGTGACTGACTTGATTTTGTAAATATTTTATAGTATCCTCAGTTAATTTTTTCATTAAAGAGTGAAAAACTTCTGGTGTGTTTAACATCATTTTACGAATTTCTAAAAATGATTTAGAGCCAGCACCCTCTGTTATATAGCATGCAAGAGTAAATGGTGCACCAGAAAAACCGATTAACGGCACATTTAATTTTTTTACAAGTAAATCTATTGTTTTATATACAAATGGAGCATCGCTTTCTGGGTTAAATGGACGGAGCCTGTTTACATCTTCCATAGTTCTTACAGGGTTAGAAATAACAGGGGCAGGGTTAAAGCTCAAATTTACCCCAATAGGCTCTATAGGTATTAATATATCTGAAAATAAAATAGCAGCATCAGCTCCTATTATATCAATAGGCTGCAGTGTAACAACGCATGCCAGCTCTGGAGTTTTGCATAATTCTAAAAATGAAACTTTTTTACGCACTTCCATATACTCAGGCATATATCTGCCAGCCTGCCTCATAAGCCATACTGGCGGACGCTCTGTTTTTTCTTTATTTAATGCTTTTAATAGTAAGTCGTTGAAAGCCATATTTGTATCCTCATATTTAGTTTATAAATGTTTTGACAAGTATATATACAGTAGTATAAAATATCAAGGAAAATATATTATACAGCAGGGATAATTATGAAATCAAAGTATACTTTTCTATCTTTGGCAGAAGAAATTTTAGCTGAAAGTGATATGCCTATGACAATACGAGATATATGGAATAGTGCTGTTTTAAAATGTTTGGACAAAAAAGTTGGCAGTGAAGGCAAAACACCTGTAGATACTTTAGGTGCATGTTTGTATGACAATATACATAAAACAGAAGATAAGAAGAAGTTTATGATAGTATCAAGAAAGCCAACTTTATTTTGGCTTATAAGCCGTAAAAATGAGCTGCCATCGCAGGAAAAAATTGATGATTTTCTTGATAAATCATATATTAAATCAGAAAAAAATAGTTTATATAATGAAAGAATGATACATCAGGTTTTAGCAAACTATGTAAATAACTGCCCACTCGGTCATGTCTATGTAAAGACCATATTCCATGAAAATTCTTTAAAAGGTAAAAAAGGGCAAGGTAAATGGAATTATCCTGATATGGTTGGAGTAAGTTTTATTTTTTCAGAAGATGATTATAATCCTGCATCCATTGAATTAATGAAATTAGTTCAATATCCAATGTGCAAATTTTATTCTTTTGAGTTAAAAAAATCATTAAATTTTGGTAATTATAAAGAATCATATTTTCAGGCAGTATCTAATTCCAGCTGGTCAAATGAAGGTTACCTTGTTTGTGTAGATATTGATGATGAAGTTAAGCATGAGCTTAAACGATTGAGTGATGCTTTTGGTATTGGATTAATACAGCTTAATATTGATAACATAGATGACAGCATGATTATATACCCATCAGCAGTAAAGCCTGTGATAGATATAGCAACAATAGAATTATTAGTTAGTAAAAATAAAGATTTTTTAGAATTTATTAGTAATGTTAATAATAGTATTAAGTTAAACAAATTAGTTGATAAAGCAAAGTATGATAAAGTTTTGTCTGTTGATGAACTAAATAATTATCTTTCAAAATTAAACAGCAAAAAATGATAAAATTTAATAGTTACTCTTGATTAGTTAAGAGAATTTTGATATGGTTATCTTGCTTTTAATTATTAAAGCTATTTTTGAGGTGGATTGTGAAAAAATTTGATGTTCTTATTACTGACCATATCGCAGAGGAAGGTATTGAGATTTTAGAAAAGGCAGAAAACATTAATTATGAAATCCGTGCAGGTATTTCTAATGCTGATTTAAAACCCATTCTTGGCAATTATGATGCTGTTATCACTAGAAGCGGTACTACAGTAGATGCAGATTTACTTGAAAATACTGGCAAACTTAAAATCATAGGCAGAGCAGGGGTTGGCCTTGATAATGTTGATATTGAAACAGCCAGCAAAAAAGGTCTTATAGTTATGAATGCTCCTACAGGTAATACTTATGCAGCTGTAGAACTTACTATGGGTATGATATTAGCTGCATGCCGTAAAATTCCTGCTGCTAATCAGTCAGTTAAAGCTGGAGAATGGAACAGGAAAAAATTTATGGGTATTCAGCTTTTAGATAAAACTCTGGGTATTGTTGGTATTGGTAGAATTGGCGGTAATGTTGTTACAAGATGTAAAGCATTTGGTATGAAAGTGCTTGCTTATGACCCTTATGTTAAACAGTCCCGTGCAGAAAACCTTGGTGTTACTTTATGCAACTCCCTTGATGAAGTATTATCACAGGCTGATGTTATTACTCTGCACACACCATTGACTGAAGAAACAAAAGGTATGATTTCAAAACCTCAGTTTGATATGATGAAAGATGGAGCAGTATTTGTTAACTGTGCAAGAGGCGGTTTAGTTGATGAAGATGCTTTATATGATGCAGTAAAAAGTGGTAAATTATTCGCTGCTGCAACAGATGTTTTTTCTTATGAACCTCCAAAAGGTATGAAGTTATTAGAACTTGAAAATATATTTGTTACACCTCACATTGGTGCAAATACTCATGAAGGGCAAAAAGGTGTTGCAGTTATTATATGCGAGCAAATAGTTAATGCTCTTGAAGGCAGGTCTTATGCTAATGCTGTAAATATTCCTTATATGAAATCACTTTTGCCTGAAGAATTACAGCGTTATTTTGAGCTTGCTAGAAGTATGGGACGCTTTGCTTCTCAATTTATCAACGGCAGACCAGAAGAAATCAGATTTACTATGGTTGGTAAAAGATTTGAGGAAGATTTTGGCGAAAGAACATTTGATTCACCATTTAACTATCAGCCATTTACTATTGCATCATTAAAAGGCTTTTTAGAAGTTGTGTTAGAAGATTCTGTTTCTTTTATTAATTCTCCATATTTAGCAAAAGATAGAAATATTCAAGTAATGGAATCTAAAACTGACCATTATGATAAATATAATGACTTACTTGTATTAACTGTAAAAACAAGTGACGGCAAAGAAACTACAATTGGTGGCACACTTTTTGCAGAAAATATTGGTAAAATCTTATTTATTGATAACTACACACTTGATTTAGAAGCAAGCGGTAATTATATCTATTTTAGAAATAATGACCGCCCTGGTATTGTTGGTAAAGTAGCAACTCTGCTTGGTGAAAATAACATTAACATTGCTAACTTTGGTCTTGCCCGTATAGGTAATAAAGGAAGCGAAGCTATTTCTTTTGTACTTGTAGATGATAAAGTATCTTCTGATGTAGTAAAACAAATAGCTAATTTAGATGATATTATTGAAGCAAAATATATTAGAATATAATAGAATATATAAAGGCTCTCATTTTGAGAGCCTTTTTTTTGTGATATAAATATTAGAATGTAAAGCCGATTTCTACACCAATTGCAAGTCCTGATGCATTATAATTATTTTTTATACCATTATATTCAATATGTGCATGGTTAAATAAATATTCAAGCACTATACCATATAAATGGTGTTTATGTCTTATTCTTAACCCAGCTTTTGCAGAAAAGCCGCCAGAAAAATTTGAGTTAGAATAGTTTGTACCGTTAATTGCAAACATAGGCCCTATACCTGCATAAGGTCTCAGGCTGAAATTTTCTATACTTTTTATCGGTATATCTGGCTGGTACATTAATACTGCACGAACAGGGAAATAGTCTAAATCTGTACCTTTATGCTCATTTGTATCATCATAATCTAATGCCCATACATAGCCAAGTGACATATCAAGCACAAGCCATTTCCATAACTGCACACCAACTGTTGCTGTAGCTGGTCCTAATGGGCTGCCTTTTGCATCTTCTGCTATTAAGTAGCCGTATCCCATAGTAAACCATACCTGGTCATAGGCATTCTTTTTTTCTTCTTCAGCAAGAGCCTGTAAAGATAAAACAAATAAAAAAAATGGTAAAAATATTTTTTTCATTAATCGCTCCTTTAAGTGATTTATAATAAATTTATTAATGCTTTAATCAATTTTGGTGCAGTAAAAAACAGTGTACATACAACAGATGTTATAATCGTTCTTCTGATTATATGTTTCCACTGTGGCTCTATTAAGTTATGTGCTGCCATATATCCACTTATTAATACACCAGTAAAGCCGCCGCCAGGGAAAGCATAAGCACCTGTAAACATAAGATTTTTAATAGTTTTTGAAAAACGCGGCACTCTGCCTTTTCTTAGATATTTATTATTTACATAGCCGTAAGCTGTGCCGGATGGTGTTTTCATATATCTTTTAATAGTTTTAGGTGTGGATACTTCAAAATATTCCACATGATCTTTTAAATCTGGGAAATATTTTTCTGCCTTTTTAAATAAGTCTTCAGCAAGTTTATGTTTTTTTGCAAGATATTCTTCTTTTGGTAATGATTTCCATTCATCAAGATATGATGCACCGCAGAATACACCTATACTTCTTTTATCATCTTCTTTAATGGTAAAACCAGCATCTATTGCACCATAATCTACAAAAACAAAACCTCTTTCTTCAATGTTTTTATGTTTTAAACCTTCCTGCATTAAATTAAAAGGGGCACTTAATGAGGCGAACCCCATTTATTGGACAAATAAATGGGGTGTTTTTATGTCACGCAGAATTAAATATTCTTATGAATTACGCA
>CAJUJZ010000092.1 GCA_910586745.1 uncultured Mucispirillum sp.
TCTTATGTAACTGGAAAGATAAGTTTTTGGAGTTTTGCAAAGAGAATACTGTCTAAATTTAACGAACTAACTGATGAAAAATTTATCTTGCATTTAAAAGAAAGTGTGGTTAGATTTAACTATAGAAATGATAATTTTCTACTACTTTTGGAAAACATTTTTTTCACATTAAAAAAAGATACTAGTCAAGAGCCAAATTTATTTATCATAAACCATTATTCTGCTGCAGTCTGTTGCATTTAAAGTAAAATAATTATAATAGAATATATAGTATTTTTATTGAGTTAATGCAAAAAATATATTATATTTATTTTTTGAGAGGCTATAATGAAAAAAAGAGTTATATTATTAATGTTTGTTTTACTTCTTTCTGCCTGCAGTAAAGACAGCAGTAAAACAGATTTAGGTGATACATCTAAACCAGCAGATAATAAACCAGCAGTAACTCATAATGAAGTAAATAATAAACCTAAAAAAATGGTAGCACCAGAAAAAAATCCGCGTAAAGCTTTAGAACAGCTTGGGTTCTGGAATAAGCAGTATTATAAACTGGAATATAATCCTTTATATGGTTACTGTTATCAGCATTTATTTCCATCTATGGATACTTCTCAGGAAAAAGATGTTATTTCTTTTCATGTAAAAACGCTGTCATTTGACCCTATGGTTATTTTTATTGTAAATAAGATAGCTTATAAAAATGGCGAGTTTGAGCTTTCTGGTACTATTAATGAAAAAAAATATATTGTTTATGTAAAAGTGCAGGATGGCAAAACTATAAATGTGCGGCTTGGTGAATTTGAAATTAATGAATCTTATGATTTATCAAGCGGTATTGCATATTCATCTTTCATTAATACTTATAATCATCAGGAAGACCCTGTGTTTGATTTATCAGTATATGATACATGTGAGGAACAGGATATTGCAATTATATCAGATATTTCAGATAAGCTGACTGATGATAGGGTGCAGGAACAACACGGCATAGATGTAAAAACAGAAAAAGGTTTAGACTGCTGGGGTAAATGGTCAAATGTAAATGACAAGCAGCATGTATATTATGAGCTTGATAAAGAAAATCTTTTATTTAAAGACTACAGCGAACAGATTTTTGCAGATGGTGAAGTTCGCACAAATACTATAGAAGATATGACATATAAAAATGGTATATTCTATTTTAATTTTGAAGATAGCGAATTAATTGGTCATATGTGTCTTCCAATAGATAATAAGACGTCTATGTGGGTGCTGGATGATGTAAATTTAGGTATTTTTGAGAAATATAAATATTGATTATTTTATAAGCTATTTATATATAAGGTTTTTATATTTTTTAGAAAAATATAAAAAAACTGCTTGACAAAATATAGAAAATCGTGTTTTATATAACTCTCTTAAAGAGAGTAAATGCCCGCCCGAGTGGCGGAATTGGTAGACGCAAGGGACTTAAAATCCCTCGGGTATTTCACCTGTGCCGGTTCGATTCCGGCCTCGGGCATAAAATTAAGCTTTCCTTATGGAAGGCTTTTTTTATATCTTCATTTTATTCTTACTATACATAACAGTATTTGAAAACAGTTCCATTAAAATACAGATGATATGATTTTGTAATTAAATCAAAATATCTGTATAAGCATATATTCTAAATTTTTATTATCTTTGCAGTTTAGTTTTCTAAAATGATTAATAAGCTGTAATATAAGCAGTAGTAACTTTATGAAATTTGTACCGGCATAATTGTTTTATAAAAGGCTGTAAGTCTGATTAATTTAGATTGTATACTTTTTAAAAGATTGTCTGTATTTAATCAAAAATAAAAGCCTGATAAAATAATTAAATTTTATCAGGCATAAAATATTTATTGATTATGCTGCAGTTTTACAGAGCAGAATTCGCCACACATAGCACATTCTGCTTTATTTTTATGAGTTTCTCTTCTTATATCTATAATCTCTTTATCCAGTGCATATTCTTTCATACCCTGCCAGTCAAGTTTTTGACGCATTTTAGACATATTGTTCTGCATATCAACAGCATATTTTCTTTTAAGTGCAGTATCTCCAGCCATTGCTGCAATTTTAGACGCCATAACGCCATTATATACATCTTCTTTGTTTGGCAGAGTTAAATGTTCTGCAGGTGTTAAGTAGCACAAGAAATCTGCCCCTGCCATAACAGCAGCAGCTGCACCTATTGCTCCAGATATATGGTCATAACCTGGGCTGTTATCAATAACAAGCGGTCCTAAAATATAAAGTGGTGCATTATGGGTTAATTTTTTTATAGTTTTTATCTGGCTTTCCACTTCATCTAAACTTACATGTCCTGGACCTTCAATCATTACCTGCACACCATTTTCAAAGGCATATTTCGCCTGCATACCTAAATGAGACACTTCATTAATCTGTGGGTAATCACCAGCATCAGCACATGCTCCAGGACGCAGACTGTCGCCAAGTGAAAGAGTAATATTATATTTTGCAGCAATTTTTACAATCCTGTCAAACTCAGTAAAAAGAGGATTTTCTTTGTTATTTTTTAAAATCCATCTGCTAATCATTGAGCCACCGCGGGAAACAACACCTAAAAGTCTGTGTTTTTCAGCATAGGCGGCAGCTTCACGGGTTATACCTGTATGGATAGTCATAAAATCTACACCCATTTCTGCCTGCTTTTCTATTTCATCAAAAACTTCTTCAAAATCAAGCTGTTCTATTGTTCTGCCTTTATCTGCATTATGCTTTGCTGCTGCATAAAGTGGCACAGTGCCTATAGGAAGGTTAGATGAATTAATCATATCTTTTCTGATTACATCTAAATCGCCGCCTATTGATAAATCCATATAAGTATCTGCCCCTGCTTTTTCTAAAATCTTCAGTTTCTCCATTTCTTCTTTATGGGAACAGATAAGGGGAGAAGTACCTATATTTGCATTTACTTTTATTTTAGCAGGCTGACCAATTAAAACTGGTTTCACATTTTTATGGTTAATATTTCCAAGCAGAACAATAGTGCCGTTATTTATACCATCTTTTATTATGTTTTCAGCAATAAAGTCATTTTGTTCAAGGAAATCAATATTATTATTTAAGATTGTGTTTAAAATATTATTTTTTGATAACATATATATAAAAACTCCATCTATTAAAAAAATTTTAAAAATCAGATTATTTTTTAGATACAAAACGGAAAAAAATTTTGCCGCTTATTTTAGTTATCTCTTTCTCTGATTGCTGCATGCCTTATCTTACCGCTTATAGTTTTAGGCAGCTTATCAACAATTTCTACTATTCTAGGGTATTTATAAGGTGCCGTAGTTTTTTTTATATAGTTTTGTATATCTTTTATCATTTCTTCATGATTACAGTTTTTATATTCATCAGCAAGCACAACAGTTGCTTTAATCACCTGCCCCCTTAACTCATCAGGTGCACCAGTAACGGCACATTCTACAACAGCTTTGTGTGTCATTAATACACTTTCTACTTCAAAAGGGCTTATTCTGTAACCTGAACTTTTTATAATATCATCAGCTCTGCCAACAAACCAGAAATAGCCGTCTTTATCACGCCATGCAATATCGCCAGTGTAATAAACATTATTATTCCATACAGAATTTGTTTTTTCCTTATCTTTATAATATTCTTTAAAAAGTCCAAGAGGTTTCTTTTTATCTGTTTTTATAATAATCTGACCATGTTCGCCAACATCTGCCACTTTGCCGTCACTTGTGATAATATCCACATCATACTGCGGGTTAGGAAGCCCCATAGAGCCTGGCTTTGGCTCAACCCATGGCAGAGTAACAACAGTTAAAGTTGTTTCTGTCTGACCAAAACCTTCTCTTAATTTGATACCTGTCATCTCACAAAAAGTGTCATATACAGCAGGGTTTAATGCTTCGCCTGCGATAGTGCACCATTTAAGAGATGAAAGGTCTGTATTCATAATGTCTTCCCTTATTAAAAAGCGGAACACAGTAGGTGGAGCACAGAAAGAAGTAATTTTATATTTTTCAATAGCTTTTAATATTTCTGCTGGTGTAAATTTCTCATGGTCATATACAAAAATATTAGCTCCTGCTATCCACTGGCCGTAAAGTTTACCCCATACAGCTTTTCCCCAGCCAGTATCAGATATGGTTAAATGCAGGCTGTTTTCATCAAGATTATGCCAGTATTTGCCTGTAATAATGTGTCCAAGTGGATATAAAAAGTCATGAGCTGCCATTTTAGGGTTGGCTGTTGTGCCGGATGTAAAATAAATCAATGATATATCATCATTATTATTAACATGTGCAGGCCGCACAAATTCCGGTGCTTCATTTATTCCTTTATGGAAATCTTCCCAGTCTTCAGGTATTTCTGGTCCAATAGATACAGTATGTTCTAATGTAGGGGAGGCTGGTTTTGCTTTATTTACATGCTCTATAATATGCTTATCTCCACAGGCAACAATCATTTTAATATCAGCCGCATTATTTCTGTAAATAATATCTTTATCAGTTAAAAGGTGTGTGGCTGGTATGGCCACTGCACCAAGCTTATGCAGTCCAAGCATAGAAAACCAAAACTCAAACCTGCGTTTAAGTATCAGCATAACAGTATCGCCTTTTTTTATACCAAGTTTTGCAAAAAAAGATGCTGTCATATCTGAGAATTTTTTAAAATCAGCAAATGTAAAATCAAACCGTTTGCCTTCGTCATTGGTCCACAGCATTGCTTTTTTATCAGGTTGTTCTAATGCCCATGCATCTACCACATCATAGGCAAAATTAAAATTTTCAGGAACAAGAACTTCATAATTATCAGCAAAATCCTGCTGTGAAGTAAAAGATATTTGTTTTAAAAATTTTTTAAGCATTTTTTTTCACTTCTTTTTTCACATAATAATTTATAGTGTAAAATAATATAACTGTTTTCTTTTTCTTTCAAGTTATTTTTTGACTTACTCTAATTTATTTCAACCAGCATATATTTTTGCCTGTATTATTAATGTAAAATAAATATGAAGAAACTATGTAAATAAAAAGTATATATATTGAAGAAATTTTATAATCTAAATAAGATAAAATTTGTATAAAATGAAAGATGAGGTATAAAATGAATACAGTTACATTTAAAGGAAATGTTTTACATTTAGAAGGAGAAATGCCTGCACTTAATTCTAAAATTAAAGATTTTTCATTACTTGCTAATGATTTATCTGCTAAAACTCAAAAAGATTATGAAGGCAAGGTATTAGTTATTGTTGCTGTTCCATCTCTTGATACAGGTGTATGTGATATGGAAGTTAGAAAATTTAATGAAAAAGCAGCAGCTTTATCTGATGATGTTAGAATAGTTGCTGTAAGTTTAGATCTTCCATTTGCTCAAGGCAGATGGTGCGGTGCAGCTGGTGTAAAAAATGTTGAAACTTTATCTGACCATTATAATGCAGAATTTGGTAAAACTTATGGTATATTAATAAAAGAATTAAGACTTTTAGCAAGAAGTATATTTGTTTATGATAAAACTGGTAAATTAAGTTATTCTGAGCTTGTGCCTGAAGTAACTAATGAACCAAACTATGATGCAGCAATAGAAGCTGTTCAAAAAGCATTATAATAAATATATTTTTTCATAAATTAAGTATGTTATTATATTAAGAGCACCTCATTTGTTTGATAAATAAATGGGGTGTTTTTATGTTATATAAAATAAAATATTTATATGAAACATACAAAGAGATATTGCAAAAATATATTGAAAATATATATCTACTTGTTAATAACCATGTATATCCTAAAATAGTTGTAATTATTTGATATTATTTATAAAAATCTGTTTTGCAGAGACATAGATTTAAAAATGTTATAAAAAATTTTTGAATAAAGATATAAGACATCATTAAGGCTTACAAAACTTGTCTATTCTGATATATGTTTCCAATTTATCAGTGTCCATTATGAGCCTGATTCTTAATCTGGGATATAGAAATTTCTACTGTTTGCAATAAAATAAAATGTGTTAAATAAATATCTATGTCTATAAAATGGGCTGATAAAAGCGAATAAAATAGTTTGACAATTTTGTATTATATATTTATATTGAATAAAAAATAAGGATACCATTAAATGCTGTTTAATTCTATTAATTTTTTAATATTTTTTCCAATAGTTACGCTGATTTATTTTTTAATCCCATACAGATTTAGATATATTTGGCTTTTGCTGGCAAGCTATTATTTTTATATGTCATGGAACCCTGTATATGCTTTATTAATGCTTACTTCAACTTTCATAACATATTTAAGTGGTATATTAATAGAGCATTCAGATAAAACGGGGGGGGGAATTCTCTTAGTTTAAAAAAGCTGTGGGTATCATTAAGTTTATTTTTAAACCTTTCAATACTATTTTTCTTTAAATATTTTTACTTTGCAGTAGATAATATAAATATTTTATTATCATCACTGCATATTCAGCTTATTCAGCCAAAATTTGATATAATACTGCCAGTAGGAATATCCTTTTATACCTTTCAGGCATTAAGTTACACAATAGATATATATCGTAAAGAAGTATATGCAGAGCGAAACTTTTTAAAATATGCACTATTTGTATCCTTTTTTCCGCAGCTTGTAGCAGGCCCTATTGAAAGAAGTAAAAATTTATTAGTTCAGGTCAGCCAAAAACACACTTTTAATTATGAAAGAATGCGGGACGGTTTGCTTTTAATGCTGTTTGGATATTTTTTAAAAATGGTAATAGCAGACAGGGCAGCCATATTAGTCAACTTTGTATTTGAAAATTATGAGGCATATTCAGGGCTTGAAATTGCAGTAGCAGCAGTGTTTTTTGCAGTGCAGATATACGGTGATTTTGCAGGGTATTCATCAATTGCAATAGGGGCAGCCTGGGTAATGGGTTTTAAACTTATGCAGAACTTTAATCATCCATATTTTGCATTAAATATACAAGATTTTTGGAGAAGATGGCATATATCACTATCCAGCTGGTTTAGAGATTATGTATATATTCCCCTTGGCGGCAGCAGATGTTCAAACTTAAAAAAATATAGAAATACAGCCATAGTATTTTTGATAAGCGGCTTATGGCATGGAGCCAGCTGGACATATATAGTCTGGGGAGCATTACATGGCATTTATCAAATAACAGGTGATTTAATAAAACCATTTAGACATAAGCTGGAAACAATATTAAAAATAAATACAACCTGTTTTAGTTACAGATTATTCAATATAATAATAACTTTTATATTAGTGGATTTTGCCTGGATATTTTTCCGTGCACCAGATATCAGCACAGCATTTATCATGATAAAGCAAATGTTTAGTATATGGAATCCATGGATATTTTTTGACAACTCATTATATGAAATGGGCTTAGACAGAAAAGATTTCTGGGTATTGTGCTTTTCTGTTCTGATATTATGGCTGGTATCTTTTATGCAGGAAAGAGGTATAAAGATACGAGAAAAACTTGCAAAACAGAATTTATTGTTTAGATGGATAATATATTATGCAGTAATAATATTCATAATAGTTTTTGGTATATATGGACCAAATTATGATGCAAGTCAGTTTATATATTTTCAGTTTTAGTGGTGGAATATGAAAAAAATAATATTAACAGTAATTTTTATTATTATATCATTTTTTATTATCTCTAAATATAATGAAATTATTACACCTAAAATCAGAGGAAATGTTTCAAAAGTGATGAAAAATGAAAATCATATTGATATATTTTTTGTAGGTAATAGTTCAATAAACTGGTCATTATCCCCTATGTATATTTGGGATAAATTTGGTGTTGCATCTTATAATCGTGGGGTGGAGCAGCAATCTGTATCTCATGGTTTATCTGTTGTTAAAGAAATTTATAAATATTATAAACCAAAACTAATTATTGTAGATATTTTATTTTTAACATATCCAGTAAATAAACCTCTTACATATAGTCATATTGCAGTTATGCATAAAAATATTAATAAACTAACTGCTTATAATGATACAATATCATACATTAAAGCATTAGATAATAAAACCATCATTATAGATGAATGGAAAAATATTAATACAATTGCAAAATTTCATAATCGCTGGAAAGAGTTAAAGCAAGATGATTTTACTGATAAAGATTACTTTAAAGGGTATTATTTAAATCATAACATTCGCCCTTTAAATACACCAAATATAGACTATAAAAAAGAAAGAGAAGTTCCAAAGCCAGCTATGGATATAATTAGAGAAATGGTAAAAACAGCTAATCAAAATAACAGTAAAATTTTATTTGTTCGCATGCCTAATGCTAATCATAGAAGTGATTTATCTGCAAATTATTTTGAAAAAACTGCAATGCAGGAAGGATGGGATTTTATAGATTTAAAAAAGAAATGGCAGGAATTAGGGATTGATTACAGTAGAGATTTTGAATCAGCTAATCATGCTAATTTATTTGGCTCAGCAAAGGTTATGGATAAGCTTATACCTGCTGTTATGGAAAAATATGGTATAGAAAGCCGAAAAAATGATATTAAATATAATAACTGGAATAGAGATTATGTAAAATATTCTAGAGATGTTAATAAAAAATTATTATTAACAGCAATTTCTTTTACTGACTGGCTGTCTTTATCTCAATATGATAACTATACTATGATAATATCCAGCAGAGGCGATAATGTATTGAATATACTTCCACAGGGTATGAAAGATAAATTTAAATCACTGGGGCTTAATAAGTTTGAAACAGATAAAAAAAATCAAAAGTATGCAGCCATAATAGATAATGGAAAAATATTTTTTGAAGAAATATCAGATACAAAAGTTGAATATCGTGGTAGAATGAAAAACATAGTAAATTTAACTGTTTCATCAGAAAATAAAAAATCAATAATAAATGTAAGCGGAAAACCAAGAAGTAAAAATAAATATGGCTTAAATTTTGTTATATATGATAAAGTAAACAGAGAAATA
>CAJUJZ010000093.1 GCA_910586745.1 uncultured Mucispirillum sp.
AATATTAATAAATAAATTAAAATATAAAAAAATAGTTCTTATTATAAGTATAATCTTTAATTTATCAATATTAGGTTATTTTAAATATTATAACTTTTTTATGGATTTAATAGGGCTTGATTTAGTAAATTTCTTTTTATCAGAAAATGAAAAAATCAAATCTATTGTTGAAGTTGCACTGCCACTTGGTATAAGTTTTTATGTATTTCAAGGTATCAGCTATTTAATTGATGTATATAAAGGAGAAGTTAAAGCTGCATATAACTTTATTAATTTTGCAAGTTATATTACGCTGTTTCCACAGCTTGTAGCTGGTCCAATAGTCCGATATTCTCATATAGGGCATGAGTTAACATATAGAGAGATTACTGTTGATAGATTTAGTAATGGTGCTTCCCGATTTATTATGGGGCTTGCTAAAAAATTATTAATAGCTGATACATTAGGTAGAGTTGCAGATGCTGCTTTTGCTGTTCCAAACGGTGAACTTTCAGCATTTAGTGCATGGTTAGGTATTATCAGTTATTCACTTCAGATTTATTTTGATTTTTCTGGTTATTCAGATATGGCAATAGGTATTGGACATATGCTTGGATTTAAATTTCCAGAAAATTTTAATTATCCATATATTTCAAAAAGTGTAAAAGAGTTTTGGAGGAGATGGCATATTTCTTTATCAACATGGTTTCGTGATTATGTTTATATACCACTTGGAGGAAATAGAAAAGGGAAGTTTAGAAGTTATATAAATCAAATTATTGTATTTTTTCTTTGTGGTTTATGGCATGGTGCCAGTATAATGTTTGTTTTATGGGGTTTATATCATGGCTTTTTCTTAACTATTGAAAAAATGTTTCCTAAACTCATAGAGAAGATACCATTAGTATTGAAACATTGTTATGTTATATTAATGTTTATGTTTGGATGGGTGCTTTTCAGAGCAAATACATTTGAGCAGGCTGTTAATTACTATAAATCTTTATTTGGATTTTATCCGGAACATATTAAAGAAAGTATGGTATATCTAAATGCATTTGCAGGTGATTATATTATTGCATTAATTGCAGGTATCGTATTATCAACACCTGTTTTTCCATATTTACGCTCAAAATATCAGATTATTTTTGATAATGCAGGCATCATTAAAAAATTTACTATGGCAGGTATAAGCAGTTTGATGATTTTACTACTGTTGTTAATATGTATCATGCCATTATTTGGCTCTACTTTTAAATCTTTTATATATTTTAGATTTTAAGGGTAAAAATTCAAATTAATTTTTAAAATCACTTGATACTTCTATCATTCCATTTTATAATACATATTAATTTGTATGGTATTTGCTTATGAGTATTCAAAAAACAATTAGACTTATGGATATTCAGGATAAAGTTTTAAGCAACAATCCTGAAGCCCAGATAGATAAATTAAATATTGCTTATGTTTATGCAGCCCAGCAGCACAGGGGGCAGATTAGGCAGAGTGGGGAGGCATATCTCTCCCACCCGTTAAATGTTGCCTATATTCTTGCTGAAATGAAAATGGATGTGGACTGTATTATTGCAGGTCTTCTGCATGACACTATTGAAGATACTGATACGACTTATGAAGTGATAGACGAAATGTTTGGCTTATCAGTTGCATTTTTAGTAGATGCAGTATCAAAAATAAGCAAAATTCCATTCCAGTCAAAAGAAGAAAAACAGGCAGAATCTTTTAGAAAAATGCTTATATCTATGAGTGATGATATAAGGGTTATTATTATTAAACTTGCAGATAGATTACATAATATGCGGACTATTGAAAGCTTAAGGGAAGATAAACAGAAACGCATAGCAAGAGAAACTATGGATATTTATGCTCCACTTGCAGACAGGCTTGGTATCGCCTGGATAAAATGGGAGTTAGAAGACAGAGCGTTCCGTGTATTAAACCCAGAAATGTATTATGAAATACACCAGAAAGTAAAAATGAAACGGGGCGAGCGGGAAGAATATTTAAGCGAAGTTAAAGATATTATTTCACTATCTCTACAGAAAGCAAATATTGAAGGAGAAATATCAGGAAGACCTAAACATTTTTACAGTATATACTCTAAAATGATAAAAAAAGGGACATCCTTTGAAGATATTTTTGATTTACTGGCTCTGCGTGTTATTGTTAATACAAAATCAGACTGTTATTCTGCCCTTGGTATTATCCACTCTTTATGGACTCCAATACCGCACAGAATAAAAGACTACATTGCGAATCCAAAAGCCAATATGTACCAGTCAATACATACTACTGTTATGGGGCCTGGTGGTATGATGATAGAATTTCAAATTCGTACAAGACAAATGCATAAAATAGCTGAAGAAGGGGTTGCAGCTCACTGGGCATATAAAGAAGGTCGTATATTTAATCCTAAAGAAGATAAACAGTTTGTATGGCTCAGGCGTGCATTAGAAGATGATAATAAGGAAAAACCACCTACTGAGTTTGTAAATGCTATTAAAGAAGATGTATTTCAGGAGCAGATATTTGTTTTTACTCCGCACGGTCATGTTGTAGAACTTCCTGTTGGTTCAACACCTATTGATTTTGCCTATGCTATCCACTCTCAGGTTGGCCATACATGTGTTGGTGCAAAAATTAACGGCAGAATAGCACCATTAAAGATAAAGTTAAACAGTGGTGATAAAGTAGAGATTTTAACATCACAAACTCAGGAGCCTAGAAAAGACTGGCTGAATATTGTAAAAACTAACAGAGCTTATTCAAGAATTAGTGCTTTTTTACGGAAAAAAGATGCAGAAAAAGCTATTTTAACAGGCAGAGAGATTTTAAATAAAGAATTTAAACATTCTGGACTTGATTTTGAAGAAATAATTTCAGATAAGCAGGATTTGAAAAAAGCCCTTGATAAATTTTCAATGCATAGTCTTGATGAATTAATCACTCATGTTGGGTTTGGTCAAATTTCGGCAAGAAAATTGCTACATTTTTTTTTACCTGATATCAGAGAAGAAGAAATAGATGTTGTAAAGCAGGTTATTAACAGGAAATTAGAGCCATTTAAAGTAAGTGGTATAGATAATATGATGATTAAAACTGCTAAATGCTGCTCACCACTGCCGGGCGATGCTATTAAAGGATATGTTTCAACAGGCAGGGGAATAATTGTCCATAAAGCAGACTGTCCAAATATTGCAAAATTGGAGGACAATAAAGACAGAATAGTTGATGTAGAGTGGGATAATTCTAACAGGCTGAGTATGCCTGTTAAATATAAAGCAATACTTGAAGATATGCCTGGGGTATTTGTTGAAATATCCACTATTATAAAAGATATGGGCTTAAATATTTATGAAATGAATATAAAAAATTATGGTGATGGCACAGCAAAAATGGAATTTGTTGTAATGGTTAAAAATAAACAGCAGTCAGATATGCTTTCTGAAAAAATATGCAGTAATAAGCATGTGATTTCGGTAAAACAAAGTTAATTTTAGGAGATTTATATGTTTAATGGAAAAAATATTTTAATTACAGGTGGTACAGGCACTTTTGGCAAACAGTTTGTAAAATATATTGCCGAACACTATAAGCCAAATAAAATTATTATTTTTTCCAGAGATGAATTTAAACAGTATGAAATGGAAAGAAAGTATAAAAACATAGGCAATCTCCGATTTTTTATAGGCGATGTTAGAGATAGAGATAGATTAAACCGTGCATTTTATGGTGTAGATTACATAGTTCATGCAGCAGCATCTAAACAGGTAGTTGCAGCAGAATATAACCCTTTTGAAGCTATTAAAACAAATATTATAGGTGCAGAAAATGTAATAGAAGCAGCTATTGATGCAGGTGTTAAAAAAGTTGTTGCATTATCTACTGATAAAGCTGCAAACCCTATTAACTTATATGGTGCTACAAAACTTGCAAGTGATAAATTATTTGTAGCAGGCAATGCTTATGCTGGCGGCAGGATTACAAGGTTCAGTGTTGTAAGATACGGCAATGTACTTGGCAGCCGTGGTTCTGTTTTACCATTATTTTTAGAGCAGAAGAAAAAAGGTTTAATCACCATAACCAACAGGCAGATGACAAGATTCTGGATAACAATTGAGCAGGCTATTGAACTTGTTATAAAAACATTTCATGAAATGGAAGGTGGTGAAATATTTGTTCCAAAAATACCATCTGCTACTATGGAAGAATTTGCAAAAATTATTGCACCAGAATGTAAAATAGAAGATATTGGTATTAGACCTGGTGAAAAAATACATGAGATAATGATTCCAAGCGATGATGCACGCCATACATTAGAATTTGATGACCATTACAGAATTAT
Organism: uncultured Mucispirillum sp.; assembly: GCA_910586745.1. GTDB lineage: Bacteria > Chrysiogenota > Deferribacteres > Deferribacterales > Mucispirillaceae > Mucispirillum. Next base: position 4,340 of record CAJUJZ010000093.1, read on the forward strand.
GCCTGAATTTAGAAACTGGGAAACCTCATCAAAACGGTTAAATGGTAAAATTCTGCCAGAATATTTCTGCTATTCAAGTGATAATAACCCTGAAAAAATAAACCCTGAATTTTTACGCAAAATGGCAGAGGAAGTTCAAGAAAAAATTAATGATATGGCAAAGTAAGATGAATAAAATTACTTATGGCAGACAGACTATTAGTCAAGATGATATAGATGAAGTTATAAAAGCATTAAAATCTCCAGCTATTACTCAAGGTGAATATGTTACTGCTTTTGAAAATGCTTTAAAAGAATATACCGGTGCAAAATATGCCATTGTAGTATCTTCAGGTACGGCAGCACTTCATACTGCTTATGCAGCTTTAGGATTAAAAGAATATGAAGAAATAATTACATGTCCTAATACTTTTGCTGCAACAAGTAATGCTGCCCTTTATTTAAATGCAAAAGTTAAGTTTGCAGATATAAATGCAGATGATTTTTTAATTGATGAAAATAAAATAAATCCACTTATTACAAAAAATACAAAAATAATTACACCTATCCACTATGCTGGTCTTACTTGTAATATGGAAGAAATCAGCAAAACTGCAAAAAATCATAATATAAAAATAGTAGAAGATGCTTGTCATGCTCTTGGCAGTTATTATAAAAACAGCAAAACTGGCAGCTGTGATTATTCTGATGCAGCAGTTTTCAGCTTTCATCCAGTAAAGCATATTACTACAGCAGAGGGTGGTGCTGTTCTTACAAATGATGAAGAAGTGTATAAAAAATGTCTTTTATTTCGCAGTCATGGTATGGAAAAAGTTAGTTTTAAACATATACCAGACAGTCCCGCATATCATGAAATGCAGCTTTTAGGCTATAACTACAGAATGACAGATATTCAGGCTGCTTTAGGTATCAGTCAGCTTAAAAAAATAGAGAGTTTTGTAAAAAGAAGATTAGAGATTGCAGACATATATTATGATGCATTTAAAAACAGCAGTAAAGTGAAAATGCAGAAAAGGTATAATAACAGGCTTAATTCTCACCATTTATTTTCAGTAGTGTTTGAAAATAATTCTTTAAGAGATAAAGTATATTATTATTTAAAAGAAAATAATATATTTACTCAAATCCACTATATGCCTGTAAATAAGCACCCCTATTATGAATTATTAGGATATGATTATAAAGAAACACCGCTTGCCTATGATTTTTACAGGCGTGAGCTTTCTCTGCCTGTTTATCCGCTTTTAACTAATGAAGAAGTTTATTTTGTAATAGATAAAATTAATACTGCATTAATGGTGTAATAATGAAAACAGGGATAGTTATTCAAGCAAGGCGTTCTTCAACAAGACTTAAAGATAAAATATTAATGGAACTTCCAGCAGGAAGCGGTATTTCTATGCTGGGCAGAGTAATAGTGCGTGCAAAAAAAGCATGTGATACAGTTATTCTTGCTACAAGTGACCATAAGGAAGATGATTTAACAGAGCAGGAAGCTTTAAAATATGGTGCAGAGGTATTTAGAGGCAGTCTTGAAGATGTACTCATGCGGTATATTAAGGCTTGCGAAAAATATGGAATAGAGAGAGTTGTACGCATTACGGCAGACTGCCCGTGTATTGATTATGAAGTAATAAAAGAATGTATAAATATTCATGAAAATTCATCAGTTGATTATGTCTCCAATGTAGAAAAAAGAACATTTCCACACGGGCTTGATACAGAAGTAATAACATTATCTGCTTTAAAAAGAACTGATATGGAAGAAAAAGATGTAAAAGTCAGAGAGCATGTAACATGGCATGCAAGAAAAAATGACAGCTATACTAAAATAGATGTGATTGAAAAAAATGGACAAAATTATTCAGATATTCGCATTACTGTTGATACTTATGAAGATTATGCATTAATGAATTTAATTTATTTTATGCTGGGCAGTGATTTTAATTATAAAGATATTATAAACCTTTTTGAGAAAAACAAATGGCTTAAAGTTTTAAATAATAATATATACCAGAAATATGTATTTAAAAACAGGGCAGAAGAACTTACTGAAGCTGTAAAAATTTTAGAATTAAACAGTATGTATAATGCAAAAAAAATAATAGAGAATAATAAATGAAAATACTGCTTTTAGGTGAAAAAAATAATTTACTTATTGATAAACTTCTTTCACTTGGACATAGTGCTGATATAATATGTGATAAAATTACTATTGAAACAGCTAAAAAATATGATTTTTTGATAAGTTTTGGCTACCGTTATATTTTAAAAAAAGATGTAATAGATTTTTTCCCTGATAAAATAATTAATCTTCATATATCACTTTTACCTTACAATCGTGGTGCAGACCCTAATTTATGGAGTTATTTAGAAGATACTCCAAAAGGTGTAACTATTCATTATATTGATGAAAGCATAGATACTGGCAATATTATTTTACAAAAAGAAGTTCAAGACGACATTCAAAATGATACCTTAAAAACAAGCTATGACAGATTAATAAATGAAATAGTTATGCTTTTCAATAATAATGCAGAAAATATATTAAATGGCAGTATATCATCATATCCTCAAACTATTAATAATGTAAATGCTATAGGGGGGGGGAAACAGGCAGCCTGCACAGAATAAAAGATAAAAATAAATATCTTCATTTAATAGAATTAAAAATGTGGGATACTCCTGTTAAAGAATTAAAAGGAGCCGCATATAAAATAAAAAGTTAAGAAGAGATATTTTTTATTAATTTTCTTCTTAATAATATAAGAAGGAAATTAATATATGGATTTTATTGATTTTACTATGCTTAGCAGAAAAATTTTAAATGATATTTATATATGGAGAAATAGTGATATAGTCCGCTCTAATTCGTTTAATAAAAATGAAATATCAGCACATGAGCATAGAGAGTTTGTTAAATCATTAAATGAAGATATGACAAAAAAATATTTTTTAGCAGTTTTAAATAAAGAGCCTGTGGGAGTTGTTGGATTTACTGATATACATAACGGAACAGCAAATTTAGGATATTATAAAAACCCTTTTACAAAAAAAACAGGTATGGGAAAACTGCTTATAAAAAAGGCTTGTGAATATGCTGTTATTACGATGAATTTAGAATTATTAATAATGAAAGTATTCAAGACAAATTTAATTTCTATACATTGTATAACCCAGTGCGGTTTTACTGAAAATAAAAGAGATAATGAAATAATAGAATATATGTTAAGGTTAAATAAAGATGGTAGAATATGAAAATAGCAAATTTTGAAATAGGAAAAGGAAAAACATTTATTATAGCAGAGCTTTCAGCAAACCATAACGGCAGCCTTGATTTAGCTGTTAAAACTATTGAGGCAGCTGCACGGGCTGGAGCAGATGCTGTGAAACTGCAGACATATCGTGCAGATACTATTACTCTTAATTCTAATGATGAAAATTTTGTTATAAGAAATAACTCTTTATGGGATGGTTTAACATATTACCAGCTTTATGATAAAGCATATACCCCATGGCAGTGGCACAAAACATTAAAAGAAACTGCAGAAAAGTCAGGACTTATACTTTTTTCTTCCCCTTTTAATAAAGAGGCAGTAGATTTTTTAGAAGACTTAAGTGTTCCTGCATATAAAATTGCATCTTTTGAAATAAATGATTTGCCTTTAATAGAATATACTGCTAAAAAAAATAAACCTGTTATTATTTCAACAGGTGTTGCAGATTTTAGGGAAATAGAAGATGCAGTTAATGTATGCAGAAAAGCGGGAAATAACGATATTATACTTTTAAAATGCACAAGCAGCTATCCTGCCCCTGTAGAAGAAGCAAATCTTTTAATGATAAAAAAGATGAGTGAAGATTTTAACTGTATTACAGGGCTTTCTGACCATACTCTCAGTAATATAACAGCTGTAACTGCCGTATCACTTGGAGCAAAAGTTATTGAAAAACATTTTATACTTGATAAATCAATTAGCTCACCAGATGCTGCATTTTCTCTTGATGAAAAAGAATTTACAAGCCTTGTAGATGATATTAGAACAGTTGAAAAATCACTTGGCAGGGTAGATTATACAATAAGCCCCGCAGGACACAAAAACAGGCACTTTATGCGAAGCCTTTATGTTATAAAAGATATGAAAAAAGGTGATATTTTTACTCCTGATAATATTGGCTCATATCGTCCAAATTTAGGAATAAGTCCAAAATATTATAATGAAATATTAGGAAGAAAAGCAGTAAAAGATATAAAAGCAAACACACCATTAAAAAATGAATTAATAGATGAAGGAGAATAATATGCCTTATAAGAAAAATATAGAAGCACTTGCAAAACGCAACCCACGACTTGCTCAAATTATTGACAGCACAAAATTAACAGGCAGGTATGTAATTGCACCATCCCAAAGAAAAGATAAACTTCCTTCTATAGTTGATGTAAAATTTAATAAAAATTTTTATAATAATATAGACCCATATCG